>NZ_CP015849.1:7235000-7472530 GCF_001654495.1 Streptomyces sp. SAT1 | reverse complement strand
CCACCCCGTCGAGCACGAGCCAGACAACGGGCGTCTCCAGCGCGGCGACCTCTCCCAACCCGAATCCCAGCGGCTTGTGGCGCTCGCCCGTGCGGCTGAGCCGCCGCACCACCGTGGCGTCGTCGAAGCGGCAGAGTCCCTTCACGAGCGGCAGCTCGTCGGACGCGAGATCCGCCACGACCGAGCGCACCAGATCACGCACCGGAAGACCGGACTGGGGGACCGGACCGGTCGTCACGGTCATGACAGTTCCGGATACCACTTGACTCCCAGACTTCCCGAGCCTCTCCACGGCCCGCAGCGAACCGGTCTCCGATCCAGCACTGTCCCATGCGGTGTGGCCGACTCGGCAGGACTTTCCGCGGGACGGGATCAGGGTCGTGGAGCGCCCGGTCGCCGTGCCGTGACCGAGTGCTGCCTCGTTCCGGTAGTGACCAGGAGGGCTCGCAACTGATCACCCTTCACCGAAACTCCTCATAGTCGGGCGTGTCGGAGGCCGTCGAAAGGCCGGAGGAGGCGGTGGGCGCGAGGAGGCGCCGGGGGGACGGAACCAGTCCATCCCCTCCAGCGCCTTCTCTGGAACGATGTGGCGGAACGGTCAGGCCCAGCAGCCGTTCACCGTTGCGGCGAGGCCGTCCATGGCGTCCTTGATGCCCGCCGGGTCGGCCGTGGAGTTGTTCTCGATGAACGAGAAGACCCGCCACTCGCCGTCCGCGGTCTTCGTCACGCCACTGAGCGCGACCGCACCCGTGAGCGTGCCGGTCTTGGCGTGCACCTTGCCCACGGCGCACTTGGAGTGCGCGTCGTCGAAGCGCCCCCACTCCGGGCCGAGGCTGGAGCCGGCCTCGCCGGCGACAGGCAGACCGTCCACGATCGAGCCGAGAGCCGGGGCCCGCGTGATCGCTTCGAGGAGCTGGGCGAGGGTCGCGGCGGGGATGCGGTCGGCGCGGGACAGGCCGCTGCCGTCGTGCATCACGAAGTTGTCCAGAGAGACCCCGTACGAGGCCAGCACCTGGCGGACCAGGTCCACGCCGCCCTCGAAGGTGGCCGGCTTCCCCAGGGTCACGGCGGTCATCCGCAGCAGGGTCTCGGCGATGTTGTTGTCGCTGGTCTTGAGCATCTTCTTGACGATGCCCGACAGCGGTCCGGAGGTGTGCTGCGCCACCGGTACGGCGGACCGGCCCGCCTGTGCGCGGCCGACCTGGCCGTCGACGGTGATGCCCGCCGCGGCGAGCTGCTTGGCGAACACCTTGCCGGCGTCGAGGGAGGTGTCCTGTACGGCGGCACCGTCGACGACGAGCGAACGGACCGGCGCGACCTCGGTCGGGTAGTAGCCCTCGTTCCAGCCGTCGGCCAGGCTCGGCTCGGCGAACAGGCTGTCGTCGACGCGGACCTTGACGTCGGTCCGGCCGGCCGCCTTCAGACCGGCGACCGCGGCCTTCGTCATGTCGGCCAGGTCCGCGCTGGTGAGGGTGCGGTCGCCGCCGCCGATGAGGGTGAGGGTGCCGTCGCCGTAGACGACCCTGGTGGTGAATCTGTGGTCAGGGCCGAGCAGGGTCAGGGCGGTGGTCGCCGTGGCGAGCTTGGCGTTGGACGCCGGCATGAGCGCGGTGGAACCGTTGTGGTCCCACAGGGTGGTGTCGGAGTCGCCGTCCAGGACGACTCCGCTGACGTCGGAGCCGAGGCGTGTGTCGGCGACGCGCTCGTTGAGGTTCTTCACGAGCTGGGCGTCGTCGGCGGTGGGGGTGCCGCCGGTCCGGGCGGCGTCGACGTCGTGGGCCGGGCTGGCTGCGGTGACGGTGTTGCCGTCTGCGGCGAAGGCCGAGGTGCCGGCCAGCGTGGCGGAGGCCACGGGGACGGCCAGCGCGAGGACGAGGGAGCGGCGCGTGCCTATCCGGCTCACTCTCGCCTTGCGGTGCCGGTGGTTTCCGGACGGGGTGAAGGAATGGGTGGGGGTTTCATCTGGCGTACCAGTCATAGAACGCGTCCAAGTGTCTGCTGTGTGGTTCTGTGCAGGGGGAACGGCGCGCACGTTACCAGGCGTCACATGTGTTTTCCGGGGGCGGAGACGGCGGTTGTGAACGAGTTGCAAGGACGCGTGACCGGTAGGAAACGAGTATGTCCGCCTCATGTGGGTGTGCGGATCGCGGTCTGCGGGTCGGCGGTGTCCCTCACTCCCAGTCCCAGCGGATGCCCAGGAGCCCGCGAGCCGCCTCCTGCTCGAAGAGGTGCACGGTGTCATGGGTGTTGAGCGTCAGTTCCGCTGTGAGAGCGGGCGGTACGGAGACGGAGGTCTGGGTGAAGCTGTGGCACCGTAACGGAAGAGCGGTGCGGTCGAAGCCGATCTGCAGGGCGTAGGGGCTGCCGGCGAAGAGGAAGGCGCGTGAGTACTCCTGGGACGGTTCGCCTGTGCCGTCCTGGAAGTGATACCGCACCATGGTGGTGTCACCCACCCTCAACCGGGTGTCGAGGAGCAGTTCGGCCACCACGAGGCCGGCTTGCTGGTTTCTGCGCACCCGGCCCGGTCGGCAGTTCACGAAGCCGGTGATCCGCACTCGTTCGGTCGCGCAGCCGTGTTCACCGATGTGGACGGCCAGGTAGCGGTCCACGCCGTCGCGGTGGGCGCGCAGCACCTGCTGCGACTCGCGGGAGGCCAGGCGCCGTCGAGCGTCGATGGTCACCGTCTCGGACTGCATCACGGTGTGCAGTCCGCCGTCCTGCGGGGCTTCCAGCTCGGCCAGTACGTCGCCCATGCCCGAGCCGACCAGCGTGCTGTATCGGCGGCCGGCCGGGTGGGCCAGGGTGTCTCGTGGTTCCAGGAGTTGGCTCAGCGCCTGTCCGGGCAGGTTGAGGAGGTCTTCCAGGGCGGTGATCGCGCGCAGCGACTCGCGGCGGCCCGGGTGGCGGATGCCTCGCTGCCAGTAGCTGAGCGTGGTGACGCTCACGGTGATCCCTCGTTCGGACAGCCTCTGCCGGACCCGGTGCAGAGCCAGCCCGCGGGCGGCCAGCGCGGTGTGCAGAGCGAGGGAGAACGGTCCTGTGCGCAGCGCTTCCTGCAAGTGGACTTCGCTTGCAGCACGGTCGGCCGCGGTTCTGCCGTCGGAGCGGGCCACCTGCTTCCTCCTGCCTTCGTCCCCGGCCGGTGCGCGGTGTGGATTTTCACTGCCGTCTTCGAGCCGGTGTCGGGGCGGCAGGCCAGGGAGGACGCAGTGTAGGCCACGGTGTTCACAAACGCAGGCGCCTGTGTTCACATCGCCGTCGCCTCGACGGAACTCGGACGTTGACCGTGGACCGTCATGACCGGATGCTCTTCGGCAGGCGTCCGGACGCTTGCTCCCCGGCAGGAACGTCCGGGCACTCCCCCACCCTCCGTCCCTCTCAGGGAGAACCGGTCTCATGTCATCCCACTCACAGTGCTCGGGCCTGTCCCGGTGGCGGCGCGGCCTGACCGCATCGTCCCTCCTGTTGGCCGCCGTGCTGTCGGCGACCGCCGTATCGGTCACCGGCGCCTCCGCCGCCGACTCCCCCAACACCGCGGTCAGTTCGAGGAACGTGCTGGACTTCACCGAGCAGGTGCAGAGCAAGGACAACTGGTGCTGGGCGGCCACCGGCGCGTCCATAGCCGCGTACCAGGGACACTCCGTGTCGCAGAACAGCTTCTGCAACGCCGCCTTCGGGAGAAGCCAGAACAGCACCTGCCCCAACGACCAGGCGACCCTCGGCAACGACCAGGCCGCCTACAGATGGCTCGGTATGGCTCCGGGCACCTACATCAACGGGACCATCAGCTACTCCAAGCTCCAGAGCGAGATCGACTACAACCGCCCCGTGCAGACCCGCATCGCCTGGTCCTCCGGCGGTGGGCACATGGAGGTGCTCTACGGCTACGACACCTCCACCAACTTCGTCTACTGGGGCGACCCGTGGCCCGACGACTACCGCTACAACTGGTCCTCCTACAGCTACTACCGGGACAACGGCGACTTCACCTGGACCCACACGCTCTACGGAATCGGAGCGTGACCTGATGGCCGCCCAGACCCCACAGACCGCACAGACCGCCCAGACCACCGAAGCCGCCGTGACGCGCCGCTCCTCCACGATGCGCGCCGTGAGTGCCGGCGCACTGACTGTCCTCGCACTCGGTCTCGCCGTCACCCCTGCTTCCGCCGGGTCCCCCGATGTCCGCGCTCCGCAGACCTACACCGCCGCGCAGCTCTCCGCGGCCCGGACCGCCGCCACCACCGACAGCACCCTCACCCTCCTGGACAACTACTTCGCCCATGCACCGGTGCGGGGCGCAGCGCACGCCGTCCGGACGGGGCAGAGCGTCCCTCGCGCGGTGGGCCGCAGTGTCACCGTCAGCTCGCTCAACCCCGCCTTCGTGGCCGGGGAGGCCGGCGCACCGGTCGCCAGACCGTCCTTCGTCGCCACCGACTTCGTCTCCCCCACCGGCCAGACGGCCACCGTGCAGACGGCCCTGACGGCCAAGGGCTGGCAGATCGTCACCATCGCGAGCGGCACGGACGAGACCGACTTCACCGCCAAGGCGCAGGGCAAGGGCACGGTCTTCCGTGAGCCGCAGATCAACGCCTGGTACACCGTGCGCGGTGAAGAGATCCTGCCGCTCAACACCGAGGCCCGTGCGGTGGTCGGTCCCTCCGGGACGTCGCTGGCCGCCTACTACCGCCATGTGCACAGCGCCTACGGCACGAGGCTGCCCGGCTCGTCCTACGACAAGAAGGGCATGGCCGGCGGGTTCGGCAACGCCGCACCAGACGCCGCCGCACGGAGCAGGTCCGCCGACACCACCGCGCCCGGCAAGTTCACCGAAGCCACGGCAACCGGTACCACCGGCAGCGCGTCCGGCACCAGCACTACGACGCTCCTGGCCGTCGTGGCGGCAGCCGCTCTGGCAGGCGGCGCCCTCGTCGCCCGTCGGCTGCGACGCTCCCGCTGACCGACATACACCGCGCCCCTGACGTGCTCGTGGGGTGCCTCGGATGCACCGTCCGACAGCCGCCAACCTGTCCGAGCGCGAGCGGGCCCCGGCAGCACATGCCGGGGCCCGTGGAGTGGTCGGCCGTCGTGCGGGCGGACGGGCTTGTGTCTCCCGTAAGGGGAGGCGGCAGAGTGGGGCATGGACGGCGACAGGATCCACTCGATCGGTGAACCGGCCCGGCGGACCGGTCTGACGGTCAAGACCCGCTTTGTGTCTCCTGCGGCTGCGGCATGCGGTGCTGACGGCGGTGGCCGAGCGCGGGCTCACCGCTGAGGAGACCGATCCCAGCTCTCCGAGGACGAACGCCGACGCCTGATCGAGGGCTTCCTCGACTCCGTCTTCGGCGGTCTCGGCACCGGTTCCGCGTTCGCGGGGACGTGGCGACACGACGGTCCCGCGCCGGGACTTCGCCGTATTGGTCTGCGACCAGGTCGGCCCCGCCCTGGCAGCGGGATCGACCCGGCCTCCCGACGGGTCGCCCCGATCGTCGCGGCACTCGCCGGTCACTGTGCCCGCATCCTCGGCCGCCCCGACGACGCCGAACTGCGCCGCCTGCTGCTGGCCCGGCTGGAGAGCGCGAGCGACCCGCGCCGGGACCGCTACTTCGAGCTGCTCGCGGTGATCACCGGCTGGCCGGCTCCGCAGAGCCTGGTACCGGCGTTCGACTGGTCCGTCCGGGCCGTCCGCGCCCGAGCGGGGCGGTAGCGGGGCGGGGTGTCGGCCGCCGTCGCCGGAGGCCGAGTCTCCGAGCGGTGAGACGGCCGCGGGCAGCCGCGTAGGTCATGACCGCTCGCTCCGGCACCGCAGTGCCGCGGCGGGCGGGCGAACGCTCGGGGACGCTCCTCCGCAGCGGGCAGGATCGGATGGTGTTGGTCGCGACGCCGTACTCTGCCTGCCGGGCCGCAGAGTCCACCGGCGCCATCTTCTACCTCAGCCGGGCCGCCAGGATGGCCACGTCGTCCTTGCCGTCCGGTGGGAAGGCCGTCATCAGTGCCTCGCACATCGCTTCCGGGCTCGCGGGGCCGCGGGCCACCGCCTCGCGCAGCGACACCAGCGCCTTGTCCAGGTCGACACCCCGGCGCTCGATCAGGCCGTCGGTCACGAGAACGAACTCGGTGCCGGGGGTGAGCGGCACCTCGGCCGGCGGGGGGTGGGGCAGGTCCATGCCGAGGAGCGGGCCGTGTTCGTGGTGGAGCCAGGTGCGGCCGTCGCTGTCGCGGAAGACCGGCGGGATGTGGCCGGCATTGGCGACGCGCAGCACACCCGCCGTCCGGTCGATCTGGATGATGCACAGGGTGGCCGCGCGGACCGGGTCGTTGATGGCGAGCACCTTCTCCAGCCGTACCTGGATCTGGTCGGGCGCGTGTCCGTCCAGGGCATAGGCGCGCAGCGCGTGCCGCACCTGGCCCATCACCATGGCGGCCTCCAGGGAGTGCCCGGCCACGTCACCGACGGCCAGCACCAGCCCGTCGGGGGTTTGGACCGCTTCGTAGAAGTCGCCGCCGATCTCGGTGTGCCTGCTCGCCGGGTCGTAGCGCACCGCCAGGTCGACGCCCTCGGGAGAGGGCAGGGCCTCGGGCAGGAAGCTGCGCTGGAGTTTGAGGGCGAGCGCGTGCTCCTCGTCGTAGGAGCGCAGCGCCTCCAGGGCCAGTGCGGTGGCGTGGGCCAGCTGGGTCAGCAGGTCGGTGTCGGCGGGGGTCGGCACCGCGTCGGTGGGGACGACGACGGCGGCCGGGGGGCGGCCGGGCTTGGTGCGTGCCAGCGCGACCGCTCGGGTGCCGTGCGGCTGTCCGCCGGTGTGCGGGGCGGTCCAGGAGTCCGCCACCGTCTCCACCGCCGCTCCCACGGCGGCTCCGAGCGCGTGCCGTTCGAAGATCTCCGCCGGTACCGCGGGTACCGTGCCGCTGTCGGCGGGCAGCCCGGGTGCGAGGGCCGCGTAATGGACCGTACGGCCCTCCGGGTCGCTGAGGACGACTTCGGCGGCGCAGCCGAGCACGGCGGCGGTACCCTCGGCCGCCGTGCGGGCCAGGGCGGCGGCCGACATCGCCGAGTACAGTCCGAGCGTGGTGCGGTTGAGCAGGCCGAGCCGCTGCGCCAGGGTCTCGGCGCGGCGCCTGGCGCGGGTGTAGCGCAGTGTCGCCGTGACGGTGGCGAGGAGTTCGCCGGGCGCTATCGGTTCGGTGAGGTAGGCGTCGGCGCCCCGGTTGAGGCCCTGTGTGCGGTCGGAGGCGCTGATCGCCGACGCGGAGACATGGATGACCGGCAGCGATGCCGTGCGCGGGTCCACCTTGATCCGCTCGCACACCTCGAACCCCGTCATGTCGGGCAGCCGTACGTCGACCAGGACGACTTCGGGGGGCGCTTCGGGGTCGGCGGCGCGGGCCAGTCCCTCCTGGCCGTCGGCGGCCTCCACCACCTGGTGGCCCGCGCGGCGCAGGGTGGTGCCCAGCACGTAGCGGTTGGTCGGGTTGTCGTCGACGAGGAGGATCAGTGCGGGCTTCTCGTCGGGCTGCCGGGGGATCGTCATGGTGGCGGCGTGTCCTTCGTGTCCTTCGAGTCCGTCGGTTCGGCGGCCGCGGTCCGGCCCTCGGCGGCGGGGCGCAGGCCGAGTGCCTCGGCCAGCCGTTCGGCAGTCAGATGGGTCTTGCTGAGCACCGCCCGCGCCCGGCCGAGCCGGGCCCGGTCGATGTCGGAGACGCCCATGCTGGTGAGGACGACGACGGGCACCTGCGCGAGCGAGGGGACCGCCGAGATCTGCTGGAGCACCTGGTAGCCGTCGGGCGGCGGCATGGCGAGGTCGACCAGGACCGCGTCGGGCAGCGTGGTGCGGATGGTGCGCAGCGCCTCGACGCTGCGGGTGACCTCGGTGCTGGTCTCCGCGAGCCGGTCCAGCGTCGGCCGGAGCGTGCTGAGGAAGACCGGGTCGTCGTCGATGATGACGACGCTGCGCAGCAGGGGCTCCTGCGGCAGCGGGACGGGCCCGGCGTGCGTCGGGGCCGCGGGCAGTTCGACGGTGACCTCCGTGCCCTGGCCGAGGCGGCTGGTCAGGGTGAGTGTGCCGCCGAGCAGTTCGGTGAGCTTGCGGGCGTAGGGCAGGCCCAGGCCGGTTCCGGAGACGTGGCGCTGGTGGGATCCGCGCACCTGGTAGAACTCCTCGAAGACCTGCTCCACCTCGTCCTCGGGGATGCCGACGCCGGTGTCCGTGACGGTGAGGAGCGCCCACGGGCCGTCCGGCCGCTCCTCGGCCCGCACCGTGAGCCGGACCGTGCCGGAGGCGGTGAACTTCAGGCTGTTGGAGAGGACGTTGCGCAGCACCCGGGTGAGCATCACCTCGTCGGTGGTGAACGGTCCGGGGAAGGTCGTGTCGGCGATGTCCAGGGTGACGCCCTCGGCGGCGGAGGAGGAGAGGGTGCCCCGCAGTTGGTGCAGGACGGTGCGCAGGTCGACGCGGACCAGCTGCGGCTCCAGCCGTCCGGACTCCGCCTTCGCGGTGTCGAGCAGTTCTTCGACCAGGGCGAGCAGGGTGCTGCCCGATCCCGCGATGAGCGACACCTGCTGGTGCTGTTCGGCCGTCAGGGGGTCGGCGTTCTCGTCCAGCAGCAGCCGGGCGAGGGAGATCACCGCGTTGACCGGGGTCCGCAGCTCGTGGCTGACGTTCGCCCAGAAGCGGGTCTTCGCGGCGCTCGCCTGGCGCAGACGGCGGCTCTTGTCCTCCAGGTCGGCGTAGAGGGCGACGACACCGCGGTTCGTCTCCTCCAGCTCGGCCGAGAGCTCGGAGTAGAGCGCCATCACGCCCGCGTTGGTCTCGTCCAGTTCCTTGTTGAGGCGTTCCAGTTCCTCGGCGCGGGCTCGTTCGTCCTGAAGCGCCTGGAGAAGCTGACTGTTCTGCCTGCGGAGCTCCTCGCTCATATCGGGGCCGCGCAGACCCGCCAGTTCCGCCGTCACCCGCTCCGCGGCCTCCTCGGCGGTGAACGGGGCGGTCAGGTCCTGGCCGATGAGCAGACGGCCGGGGCCGTCGGTGCAGAGGTCGAGGAGCCGGTGCGACGCGGTCAGCAGGTCATGACTCGGCGCTTGGTCCCCCTTCCAGAGATAGCGGACGGCAACCCGGTGCGGCTGCCCGGCCAGGCGGACGAACTCGGTGACCAGACCGGCGGAGCCCAGGAGTTCGGCTCCCGCCTCGCTGGCCAGCGTCACGAGGCGGACGCGCTTCGCTTCGCCGAGCTCCAGGGCCTGACACACCGCTTGCCCGTGCCGGCGGAGTTGAAACAGATCGTCCTGCCTGGTCAAGGGCATCCGGGCGAGGATGCGTTCCCGGTCGGCGGGGTCTCCGGCCGGCCCGGGGTTCACGGTGTCGCCGCCTTGAGGACCAGTACGCCGATGTCGTCGCGGCGCGCGCCCGCGTCCCGCAGGATCTGCGCGGCGACGACCGTGGGGGTGCGGGCGAAGAGGCCGGGGAAGGAACTGGGGGACCAGCGGTCGTTGAGGCCGTCCGAGTGCATGACGAGGACCGCGCCCGGCGCGGCGTCGGCGAAGACGCTCCGCGCCCGGGGCAGATGGGCTCCGACGATGCCGGGCGAGGAGAGCAGGGAGGACCTGCGGCCGTCGGAGACCAGACAGGTCGTGGTGTTGCCGACGCCCGCGAACTCGATCTGGCGGCCGGGGAAGTCGACCCGGACCACGGCGACCGCGGCGCCCCGGGTGCCGCGCAGGGCGCGGTGCATGTCCTCCAGGACGGCCTGCGGCCGCGTGCCGCGGCTCGTCCGGAACGCCTCCCGCGCCACCTCGCCGGCCCGCGCCGCCTGCGGGCCGTGGCCCAGCCCGTCGCACATCATGGCGAGGAGGGGGGTGGTGGCCTCCGCCCCCTCGGCGGGTGTGTCGGCGTATCGCACCGCCCAGGTGTCCCCGCACATCTCCTCGCCGCCGATGGGGCGTGTGAGGCCGCCGATCTCCACTCCGGAGGAGGCGCAGGCGGCGGCCCCTCGGCCGTCGGCGTGGAAGCGGGCGAGCAGGGCCGTGCCGCGACCGGCCAGGGTGTGGATGTCGAAGGCGTCGGCGAGCCGGACGATGGCACCGAGGCCCACCCCGAGGGTCCCGGCGGAGGACGTCCCGTCGCGCAGCGCCGCCCGGAGGTCGGCGATGCCGGGGCCGGTGTCCGTGGACAGGATGTCCAGTGCCGCGTGTTCCCCGTCCATCGCCACCCGCAGGACGAGGGCGCCGTCGACGGCGTGCCGCTGGAGGTTGGTGGCCGCCTCGGTCGCCACGATCTCGACCGAGGCGACGCGGTCCTCGCCGATACCGAGGCGGCGGGCCAGCCGTGCGGCCTCCCGGCGGGCCGCGATGGGCAGACCGACGTCGACCCGGAGCCAGACGGTCTCACCGGGTTCGGCGAGCAGAGGAGCGGTCACCGGGCCCACTTCACGATGGTGACCCGGGTCCCGCGTCCCACGCCGGTGTCCAGTTCGAACTCGTCCGCGAGGCGCTTGGCGCCGCTGAGGCCGAGTCCCATGCCGCTGCCGGTGGTCCAGCCGTCGGTCAGGGCCAGCTCCACGTCGGGGATGCCGGGGCCTTCGTCGGCGAAGAGCAGCCGGACTCCGGAGCGGCCGTTGCTCCAGGCCGCCTCGGCGTCCATCCGGCCCCCTCCCCCGTAGACGACGGTGTTGCGCGCCAGTTCACTGGCGGCGGTGACGAGTTTGGTCTGGTCGACCAGGGACAGTCCGGCCTCCTGCGCGAGGGCGCGCACCAGTTGGCGCGCCTTGACCACACCGGCGCTCCCGTCGAGTTCGATCGACTCGGCCCGCCGCGCGGTGTCGCCGGGCATCAGGCGCGGCCCGGCTGCTCGGCGTGTACGGCGCGGCGAAGAGCCGCCAGGCCGGCCTCCAGGTTCAGAGCGGTGCGTACGCCGCCGAGGGTCAGCCCCAGTTCGACCAGGGTGATGGCGACCGCCGGACGCATGCCGACCACGACGGTCTCCGCGCCGAGCACCCGGGACATGGCGGCGACCGTGGCGAGCATGCGACCCACGAACGAGTCGACGATCTCCAGGGCGGAGATGTCGATCACGACGCCGCGTGCCCCGGTGTCGACGATGCGTTTGGAGAGGTCGTCCTGGAGGTCCAGGACGGTGTGGTCCTCCAGATCGACCTGGATGGACACCAGCAGGACGTCCGAGATCTGGAGAACGGGGACGCGATCGGTCACAGGAGGCTCCCGCGGTTCTCCGCCAGCTTCTTGTCCCGCTCGATGGTGCCCAGCGCGTGCCGCAGGGCGTCGGCCAGGGTGCTCTTCGTCGGGATGTCGCCGAACTCGATCCCCAGGGCGACGATCGTCTGCGCGATCTGCGGGCGGATGCCCGAGATGACGCAGTCGGCGCCCATCATCCGCGCGGCGACCACGGTCTTCAGCAGGTGCTGGGCGACCTGGGTGTCGACCGCGGGGACGCCGGTGATGTCGATGATCGCCTGCGTCGAGTTGTAGTCGATCAGCGCCTGGAGCAGCCGCTCCATCACGACCTGTGTGCGCGCCGAGTCCAGGGTGCCGACGAGGGGCACCGCCACGACGCCGTCCCAGAGCTTGACGACCGGGGTCGACAGTTCCAGGAGCTGGTCGGCCTGCGCGGAGATGATCTCTTCGCGTGTGCGCGCGTACGCCTCCACGGTCAGCAGGCCGAGTTCGTCCAGGACGCGGCTGAGCTGGAGGTAGGCGCGGACGTCCCCGGCGCTCCCGGTGAGTGACGGCTCCAGGACCTGCTTGAGGGCGAAGACGCTGATGGCCGTCTCGGTCGGGGTGAAGCCCTGCCGGGCACGGTTGCGGGACAGCTCCACCAGGAGGCTGCGGACCTCGGCGAAACCGTCGGAGTGCACGCTGAGTTCGCCGGTGGCGAGTCCGGCGCACATGGCTGTGTAGAGGTCACGGAGCTCCCGCTCCACCTCCGCGGTGCTCAGTCGGCCCGTGAGCGATTCGCCCACCACGGTCACCCACTGGGCGACGAACGCCTCACTGTTGCCGGTCAGCAGCTCCACCAGGCGCTGCGAACCACGGTCGTCGGTCACTTCCACGCTCCTCGCTGTAGACAATGATCGTACGGCAGACGGGTGAACCGCAGCGGTCCGGCGGGGCGGAGTCCGGCCGCGCGGTGTCCACCACGGGATCTGCGGCTTCACGTTCTCATCACGCCGCCGGCCGCCGTCACCCGGCCCCCGGTCGGAGCGGGTCCGTGCCGCGGGAGCGGGGCGTACCCGGCGGGAGCGGGGCGCGCGCTCGCGGGCCGGGGCGGCTCGGGAGGACCGGGACACACCGGAGGGCCGGGAGGGTCGGGCGCCGCCGCCTGCTCCGGGCGGCGGTGGTGCACCGTCCTGCCGGGATTCCTGACGGACCGCGGGAGTGGAAGGGCGTCGGCGGGCAATGAGCGAGGGGTGACCCGCATCGCACTCGTCGCCCTGCCCCTGACGCTCGGCCTGCTCGCCGCCCTCGCCGCGGTGGCGGCGTCGCCGTGGTGGTGCTTCGGCGCCGTGCCGCTCCTCGCGCTGGGTCTGCTGGGGGCATGGGACCTCGCGCAGCGCCGGCACTCGGTGCTGCGCAACTATCCCGTGCTGGGCCATGCCCGCTTCCTCCTGGAACGGATCCGCCCCGAGCTGCAGCAGTACTTCATCGAGCGGAACTTCGACGGCCGCCCCTTCGACCGGGACGTCCGCACCATCGTCTACGAACGGGCCAAGGGCACGGACGCCGAGCAGCCGTACGGCACCGAGCGCGACGTCCACCTGCCGGGATACGAGTACCTGGTGCCGTCCATGGCTCCGCGCCAGGCGCCGCGCACACCCCCGCGGGTCCGGATCGGCGGCCCCGACTGCCGCCGCCCCTACGACATGGCGCTGCTGAACGTGTCGGCGATGAGCTTCGGCTCGCTGTCGGCCAACGCGATCCTCGCCCTCAACGGCGGCGCAGCGGCAGGCGGCTTCGCCCATGACACGGGCGAAGGGGGGCTTTCGGAGTATCACCTTCGGCCGGGCGGGGACCTGGTCTGGGAGATCGGGACCGGTTACTTCGGGTGCCGCACCCAGGACGGTGACTTCGATCCCGCCGAGTTCGCCGACAAGGCCGCGCACGACCACGTCAAGTGCGTCTCCCTGAAGCTGTCGCAGGGCGCCAAGCCGGGCATCGGCGGTGTCCTGCCGGGCTCGAAGGTCAACGCGGAGATAGCGCAGGTGCGTGACGTGCCCCGGGGTCGGACGGTGATCTCACCGCCGTACCACAAGCTGTTCTCCACCCCGCGGGAGCTGGTCCGGTCCGTCGCCCGGCTCCGGGAGTTGTCCGGGGGCAAACCGACCGGATTCAAGCTGTGCGTGGGTTCGCGGCAGCAGTTCCTCGCCGTGTGCAAGGCCATGCTGGAGGAGGGCACGGCGCCCGACTTCATCATCGTGGACGGCGGTGAGGGCGGTACCGGGGCCGCCCCGCTGGAGTTCGCCGACCATGTGGGCGCGCCCCTGACCGAGGGCTTGCTCACCGTGCACAACGCCCTGGTCGGCGCGGGGCTGCGCGACCGCGTCCGCATCGGCGCGAGCGGCAAGATCGCCACCGGCACCGATCTGGTCAAACGCCTCGTCCAGGGCGCCGACTACGGCAACGCCGCTCGCGCGATGATGTTCGCCGTCGGCTGCATCCAGGCCCAGCGATGCCACACCAACGCCTGTCCCAGCGGTGTGGCCACCCAGGACGCCCGGCGCGCCCGTGCCCTCGACGTCCGGGACAAGACCCCGCGTGTGCGGCGCTTCCAGGAGGCGACCGTGGCCAGCGCCCTGGAGATCATGGCCTCCATGGGGGTCACCGACCCGGCCGAGCTGCGCCCGCACATGCTGCGCCGCCGCATCGATCCGCACACCGCGCGCTCCTACGCGGAGCTGTACGAGTGGCTGGAGCCGGGGCAGTTGCTCGACGAGCCGCCCGAGGACTGGGCGGCCGACTGGAAGGCCGCCGACCCCGACCGGTTCACCGTCTGACCTGTCGGGTCCCTGTCCGGCCTGCCGGTCGCCGCCGGTCCGGCCGGTCGCCGCCGGACCGGCCCGGCCGGTCGGTCGGTCGTCGTCCGACCTGTTCAATCCGTCTGTCTTCTCTTCTGGAGGATCGAAGTGGCCCGTACTGTCGCCCGTGTCATCGTGGACGCGCTGAGCGAACTCGGCGTACGCCAGGTGTTCGGTGTCGTGGGGGACGCCCTGAACCCCTTGACGGACGCCCTGCGCACCACCGACGGCCTGGAGTGGGTGGGATGCCGGCACGAGGAGGCGCGGCGTTCGCCGCGAGCGCCCAGTCTCAGCTCAGCGGCACTCTCGGGGTCTGCATGGGCACGGTCGGACCGGGCTCCGTCCACCTCCTCAACGGACTGTACGACGCGGCCAAGAGCCGTACGCCGGTCCTGGCCGTCGCGGGCCAGGTGCCGCTGAGCGAACTGGGCAGCGACTACTTCCAGGAGGTCGACAACGACGCCCTCTTCAGCGACGTGGCGGTCTTCCGCGCCACTCTCACCTCGCCCGACCAGCTGCCTCAGCTGCTGGAGGCGGCGGTGCGCAACGCGATCGGCCGCAAGGGCGTGGCCGTCCTGACCGTGCCGGGTGATCTCGGCGAACGCGAGGTGGGTACGGACCGCCCGGCCCGCTTCTCCCTCAACCCGCCGGTGACCAGGCCCGAGGAGTCGGCCGTGAGCCGGGCGGCCGAGCTCCTGGACCGGGCCGAGCGGGTCACCCTGCTCGTGGGGCGGGGCGCCCGACGGGCTCGCGAGGAGGTGCTCGCCCTGGCCGACCGGCTGGCCGCGCCGATGGTCCTCACCCTGAAGGCCAAGGAAGGCTTCGAAGGCGACACCAATCCCTTCCAGGTCGGCCAGACGGGGCTGATCGGCAACCCGGCCGCCGCGTCCGCGCTGGAGGACGCGGACACGCTGCTGCTCCTGGGCACCGACTTCCCCTACCGGGAGTGGTATCCGGAGGGGAAGACCGTCGTGCAGGTCGACACGGAGGCGGCCCACATCGGGCGGCGCGTGCCGGTCGAGGCCGGTCTCGTCGGGGACACGGGCGCGACCGTCCGCGCCCTCCTCACCCATCTCGCCGACCGCGTGGACGGGGCCGACGGCCCGCGGGACCGCTCGCACCTGGAGAAGGCACGCAAGCGCTTCGAGCAGTGGCGTACGGGCCAGGCGCGGCTGGCCGACCCGGCGCACGACAAGGGGCTCATCGGCCGTCTGCGGTCCTCGCTCGACAACCGCTTTGACGACATCCGCCCCGAGGCGCTGGCGTCCGTGGTGGACCGGCTCGCCGCGGACGACGCCGTCTTCACCTCCGACACCGGGATGGCCACGGTGTGGCTGTCGCGGTTCGTCGAGATGCGCGGGGAGCGCCGGCTGATCGGCTCCTACAACCTCGGCTCGATGGCGAACGCGATGCCGCAGGCCCTGGGCGCCCAGTGCCTCGACCGGGACCGGCAGGTCGTGGCCTTCTGCGGGGACGGCGGTCTGAGCATGCTCCTGGGCGACCTGATGACGCTGAAGACCCACCGGCTCCCCGTCAAGCTGGTCGTCTTCGACAACCGCCGGCTGGGCATGGTCAAACTGGAGCAGGAGCAGGCCGGGCTCCCGGAGTTCGGCACAGTCCTGGACAATCCGGACTTCGCCGCGGTCGCCGAGGCCATGGGCATCCCCGGTATCCGTGTCACCGACCCGGCCGACCTGGAGAAGTCCGTGCGCCGCGCCTTCGGCACCCCGGGTCCGGTGCTGCTCGACGTGCTCACCAACCCGGACGAGGTCGCGGTCCCGGCCAAGCCGACCGTCGAACAGGGCTGGGGTTTCGCGGTGGCCAAGGTCAAGGAGATCGTGCGCAGCCACGGGGACGACGGGACCGCCTGATCCCGCTCGACCACCGCTGTCTCCACGTCACTTCGGGTACGGCCCGGAACGAGGCGGCGCTCGACGGAATCGACCGGGCGCGCGGGCATCCGCAGGAAGGGCGTGTTCGTGCTGTGCCGGTCCGGCTCTCGGCAGCCGGACCGGCACAGCACCACCGTCTGTGATCCGCAGACACGCGGTTCGGAGCGCTTCTGGAGGGGCCGGGCGGGACGAGTCGGGCCCCTCGGTCGTGCCTGTTCCGCGAACATGACGCCGTGCCGTCCGGCGCGCGCGTGCGCCGGGCCGAGAACGAATGAGCAACGGGCGTGCATGCCCGGCGAAATCGGGGGTACCGGCGGTCTCGCCGGTTTCGGAAGACGAGTTCAGCAAGGTCGGGAGGGGCACCCATGGCAATCGCCGTCGCAGAGGTCCGGGTACGCACGCAGGAGGTGCTGCCGGAGATCGGCGATCCTTCCAAGGTGGCTCCGAAGGACGCACGCGAGCTGTCGCGGCTGTTCTTCAGTCGGCTGGCCACGCTGGAGGAGGGCACGCCCGAGTACAGCTACGCGCGCAACACGCTGATCGAGATGAACATGTCCCTCGTCCGCTTCGCGGCCGGCCGCTACCGCAGCCGCAACCCGGAGGAGATGGAGGACATCGTCCAGGTCGGCATGATCGGCCTGATCAAGGCGATCGACCGGTTCGAGATCTCCCGCGAGGTGGAGTTCACCTCCTTCGCCGTGCCCTACATCGTGGGCGAGATCAAGCGCTTCTTCCGTGACACCTCCTGGGCGGTGCACGTGCCCCGCCGGCTGCAGGAGGCCCGTGTCCACCTCGCGCAGGCCACCGAGGAACTGCGCAGCCGCATGGGCCGCACTCCCAGCACCAGGGAGCTCGCCGAGCTGATGAGCCTGAGCGAGGCCGAGGTCGTCGAGGCCCGTGTCGCCTCCAACGGCTACCGGGCCGCGTCCCTGGACGCCGCCCTGAGCACGAGCGACGACAGCGAGACCCCGCTGGCCGACTTCATCGGCTTCGACGACGCGGCCCTCGCCCTGGTGGAGGACTTCCACGCCCTGGCACCGGTGATCGCCGCCCTCGACGAACGGGACCGGCAGATCATCCACATGCGGTTCGTCGAGGAGCTCACCCAGGCCCAGATCGGCGAACGCCTCGGCGTCTCCCAGATGCACGTCTCCCGGCTGCTCTCCCGCTGCCTGTCCCGGCTGCGCGAAGGCATGCTGACCGAGAGCTGACCCGGGGCACGTCCATGCGGTCCCGGTGATGGCGGTCCCGGTGATGGCCAAGCGCGCGAGCGGCCGAGCCGCCACGTCGCTGCTGTCCCGGACCCGCCCTGCCCGATCATGGTCACGTGCCGCGAGGCTACAAGCCGTCGACATGCGGAACTACTGTGGGAGTGACAGATGTTCCCATGGTGGGGGAATCGTCGGCACAGCGTGCGGCACACGGGGGTAACGTGGCAGTTGGAATGGATGAGACGGGGCTGAACAGTCCATCGGGCGAAGGGGCGCCGGGCGAAGTGCGGCCGAGACACGTCTCGGTCGCTTTGGACCGTGCCACCCTGCGGATCGCTGACGCACGCGCCTTCGCGGCCGACTACCTGGCCGCTTCGGTGACGGACGACGGCCGCCCGTTGCCGGAGAGCGTCGCGGCGGCCGTCCAGCTGGTGGTGAGCGAACTCGTCACCAACACCGTCAAATACGGCTCAGGGCCCATCGAGCTGATGCTGGCCTCCGGCGGCGGGACGCTGACAGTCACCGTCCGGGACGGCGACACCACCTTGCCGACCCCGAGACTCGCCGACCCGGCGCGCGTGGGCCAGCACGGTCTGGAGATCGTCGCCGCACTGAGCCAGGAGGTCGAGATCCAGCGTGAACCGGACGGCAAGCGCATCACCGCGCGTATCGCCCTGAACCGGCCGCCCCGGGACGGCTGATCCGCCCGCACCGCGTGTCCGCCTCCCGCGCCGGGGCACCCGACTCCTGTCACGGTCCCGCCGGCCGGCGGGAAACCGGTACGGAGGAAGCACGGGAGGGGAACCAGATGTCGACTGCCCGGCCGACCGATCACCTGACACCGCGTCCGAAACGGCGGCCGCCGGGGTCCTCCGCCTGGACCGGCGCGGTCCTCCGCTCCGCCCAGTTGGCCTACCTCGCGTTCCTGGTGCTCTCCGCCGGTCTGCTGGCCTCTGCCATCTCCACCGGGGCCGGTGTGCGTACCGTGCTCGGTCTCGCGGTCCAGGCCGCTCTGTGGGCGGCGCTGCTGCTGGCCGGTCCCACGGAGCAGCGCCGCGCGAGCGGCGCCCGCCACGACCGGCTCGGGTGACGGGTCCCTCCCCCGGCTGTGTGGTGCGGGCGGGGCGCGGCGGGTCACTTCCGGGCCCGGCGGGCCGCCGCCCCGGCGGTTGACGGCGCCAGGCCGGGGCACTTGTGGGCCATGGAGGACGGCCGCCCCGACCGTGCACCGACCCGCGCCTTCGTGCTGGGCGGCGGGGGCGCCCTCGGCGCCTACGAAGTGGGGATGCTCAAGGCGCTCTTCGCCGCCGGAGTGCACCCGGACCTCGTCGTCGGCACGTCCGTCGGCGCGATCAACGGTGCCGCCGTCGCGGCCGACCCGTCGCAGGCGTCGGTGACCCGGCTCGCCGACCTCTGGACCGGCCTCGGACGCGCCGGTGTGTTCTCCGGGTCGCTGCTCGGGCGGCTCACCACTGCCGTGCGCAGCGGCACCCACCTCTACCACCCCGCGCCGCTGCGCGAACTGCTCTGCGCCCACCTGCCGGTGACCCGGATCGAGGCGCTGTCCCTGCCGTTCCAGTGTGTCGCCGCGAACATCGAACGGGCCGCCGAGCACTGGTTCACCGACGGACCGCTGGTGGACGCCGTGCTCGCCTCGTGCGCGGTGCCCGGCCTGCTGCCGCCGGTCCGGCTCGGCGGCGCGCACTTCGTGGACGGCGGCCTGGTCAACAGCATCCCCGTGGGCCGCGCGGTGGCCCTGGGCGCGACCGAGATCTACGTCCTTCAGGTAGGCCGCGTCGAGCGGGCGCTCTCCCCGCCGCGCGCGCCCTGGCAGGTGGCGCTGGTGGCGTTCGAGATCGCCCGCAGGCATCGGTTCGCGCGCGACATGGCGGACCTGCCCGCGGGCGTCACCGTGCGGGTGCTGCCATCGGGTTCGGGCGCCGACGAGGGCACGGCCACCCTGCGGCAGCTGCGGTACCGCACCTTCGGCCGGACCGCCGAGCGCATCGAGCGCGCCTACGCGGCCTCCTCCCGGTACGTCGAGACGGTCCTCGGCGCATCCGACGGCGCCCCGTGACCGACGCCGAGATACCCGACGCGGGAAAATGGGGCGAGCGGCCGGGGCGGTCGGCCGGGCCCGTGCTGACCGGGCTGCGCCGTACGGTCACCACCGCGCTGCTGCTCGCCCTCGTGCCTGTGGTGGCCGTGCTCCTCGTCGCCGCGTGCGTGCTCTGCGCGCCCGTCTCGCTCGCCACCCGTGGTCCGTGGCGCCCGGTGCGGATCGCCGCTTTCGCCCTTCTGTACCTCCTGGTGGATCTGGCCGGGCTGGTGGCCGCCGCGGGACTGTGGGTGCGGCGGCTGCCCGGCCGACGCGACCGTGCGCGACACGCGGCGGACGCCTTCGCCCTGCTGGAGAGGCTGCTTCGGGTGCTGAGGCGGGCGGGTGAGCGGGTCTTCCGACTCCACGTGACGGTGACGCCTCCGCCGCCGGAGGGGTGCGCGCACGCGGCGGCGCCGGTGCTCGTCCTCGTACGGCACGCCGGGGTCGGCGACTCCTTCCTGCTGTTGCAGACACTGCTCAGCCAGGCGGGGCTGCGCCCCCACACCGTGCTGAAGCGGACATTGCGCGCCGATCCCGCCCTGGACGTCCTCGTCGGGCGGGTCCCGCACTGCTTCCTCCCGGCCATCGGGAGCCGGGCCGAGGACGCCGTCGGGGACCTGGCAGCCGGGCTCGGCGCGGGCGACGCCCTCGTGATCTTCCCGGAGGGCGGCAACTTCACCCCGCGCCGCCGCCGGCGCGCGATCGCATCGCTGCGCCGCCGGGGGCTGCGGCGGCGGGCGTCCCGCGCGCAACGGATGCGCCATGTCCTGCCGCCGCGGGACGCCGGCGCCCTCGCCGCGATCGCCGCCGCGCCCACCGCCGACGTGGTCTTCGTCGCGCACACCGGCCTCGACTCCTTGCACTCGGCGCGCACCGTCTGGGCCCGGCTGCCGCTGCGGGAGGGCGTGCGGGCGCACTGGTGGCGCGTACCCGCCGGGCGCGTCCCGCGCGGCGAGGAAGCCCGCAGCGAGTGGCTGCTGGCCCAGTGGGAGCGCGTCGACCGCTGGATCGCCGGGCACGCCGACCCGGACGCCACACACGCGTGAGGTCCTGATCGGCCCTGAGCGCTGTCTCCCGGGCAGCTTCTCCGGCGGTTTCTCCGGCAGCCGGACAGCGGAGGAGGCAGGGCGCCGACCGGCCGGTTCGCCGAGCCGGGAGACGCTGCCCGCGTCGGCGCCGGGCTCACAGGAAGCGCCGGATCGGCGTGACGGCCGTCTCCTTGAGCCGCTGGAGCACCGCGCGTCGCTTCCACCGGTCGAGATCGATGGCCACACTGCGGCGCAGGTCCGTCTCGTAGTCCCGGTCCAGCTCGGCGGTGAACTCCTCGTCCAGCACGGCGAGCATGACTTCCTCGTCGTGGTCCAGGGAACGGCGGTTGAAGTTGGTCGAGCCGATCAGGGCGGCCACCGAGTCCACCGTGATGATCTTGGCGTGCATCATGGTCGGCTGATACTGGCGGATGTGCACGCCCGCCTGGAGCAGCCGGGTGTAGTGCTGCTGCCCGGCGAGCCGGCAGGCTCGCTGGTCGGTGTGGGGGCCCGGGAGCAGGATCTCCACGCACACGCCGCGCCGGGCGGTCCGGCACAGCAGGTCGACGAAGTACGCGTCGGGCGCGAAGTAGGCGGTGGCCAGGCGGAAGCGTTCTTCGGCCGAGGCCAGCACGACCCGGATGAGGGTCTGCATGTCCTGCCAGCCGATACTGGCCGAGCCCCGGACGACCTGAACGACCGAGGTTCCGATCTGGTCGTGTGCGGTGAAACGGTCGCGGTCGTCGAAGAGTTCGTCGTGGCACTCGGCCCAGTTCTGCGCGAACGCGGCGGCTATGCCGTCCACGGCCGGGCCGCGCACCCGCACATGTGTGTCGCGCCATTCGCCGGGGCCGCGAGCGTCGCCGCACCACTCCTCCGCTATGCCGACACCGCCGGTGAAGGCCGTGTGCTCGTCGACGACGAGGGCCTTGCGGTGGCAGCGGTGGTTCTGTTTGAACGGTGAGAGCCAGGCGGGCTTGCGGAACCACGCCACCTGCACCCCGGCCTCGTCCATGAGGTCCAGCAACCGCTGTTCGATCTTCTTGGCGCCGAAGCCGTCGAGCAGCAGTCGTACCCGCACCCCCGCCCGGGAGCGGTCGGCCAGGGCGGCGGCGAAGTCACGGGCGATCTGACCGCGCCAGTACACGAAGGTCATCATGTCGATCGTGTGCCGGGCCGAGCGGATGGCGCCCAGCATGGCCGGGAAGATCTCGTCGCCGTTGCGCAGCGGCACGAGCGCGTTGCCCTCGGTGGCCGCCACGCCGATCAACCGCTCCAGGCGGCGGCGCAGGCGCTGCTTGCGGGCGTCCGCCTCGCCGGCTCCGCCCGAAGCGGAGGGGGCGGGCAGGCCGTCAAGGCTCACGACAGGTCTCCTGTGGTACTGGACAGAGGGAACGTGCGGGTGCCGGACGACCTTACGGCAGCGTGTGACCGGCAGCCACCGACGGGGGCGGACCGTACTGGCAGGATCTCGGCGGGTGGGTGCCTCGGCCGGCTCGTGGAACCGACCGGATGCCCGTCGACGTCGTGTTCGACGCCATCGACCGCATCACAACGCCTGACTGGGCGTCGACTTCGTTCATGGGAGGCAGCGATGAACGCCCCCTGGGGTTTCACCGGCCCGGAGTTCCTCGGCCTGTACGCCGCGGGATTCGTGGTCGCCGTGCTGCTCGGCGTGGCCGTACGGCAAGCAGCCCGCCGCTTCTACCCCGTCACGGACACCGACTCCGTACCGGACGTGTACACCATCGCCCGGGTCGTCGGCGGGCAGCGGCAGGTGGTGAGCACCGCCGTCCGCGCCCTCGTCCAGAGCGGCCATCTGCGCATGGCCCGGGACGGCACCCTCACCTATTCCGGCAGCGTGCCCGACGAACCGGTGCAGCGGGCCGTCCTGGAGGCCGCGCGGAGCCAGGAGATCACCAAGGCGGCGCTGATGCACGAGGCCGCTCTGCGCCTGCCGGAGATCCGCCGGGCCGGGGGCGGTGCGCGCAGGCTCGGTCTGCTGCCCGGCCGCACACGCCGGCTGGCCGGGCGGTCGGCCGGGCTGCCGATGCTGGTGCTGATCGGGGTCGGCGCCGCCCGGCTGGTGAACGGCACCCGTCTGGGGCGTCCGGTGGGCTGGCTGGTGCTCTTCCTGCTGGTCTCTCTCGTGGTGGCGGCGATCTTCGTCTGCACACCGCCCCGGATCACCCCTGCCGGCTGGTACGCGGTACGCAACGCAGGGCGATCGGGTTACCCGGTGCGCTGGGGGCCTGGCGGCGACGGCCCCCAGGTGCCGGTCGGGGTGCTCTCCGTCGCCACGGCAGGCTGGATCAACCTCCCTGATCCGACACCCCGTTCGTCCCTCTTCGGCTCCGGGTTCTTCTCCCGGTCCTCCTCGTCCTCCTCGTCCTCGTCGTCGTCCGGAGGCGGTGGCTGCGGCAGCGGGTGCGGCAGCGGTGGCGGAGGGTGCGGCGGGTGACGGCCCCGGTTCGGCACAGTGGTACGGCTCGCCCGGCGCGGCGCTGGTCGACGCAGTTCCGGGTCGACCGGCGGAGGAGTCGCCGCCCTCGCGGGCGTCGGGCGCGGACGCACACGCCGACAGCCAGGGTGCGGGTCCGGGAAGCGGCGGACCGGGCTCACACGCGGTCGGCCGCGATCAGGACGTACTGGAAGGAGCCGTCGCGGTAGGACTCGATGAATGCCTTCTCGATGCCGGTGACCAGTGACGAGGTGGCCCTCAGCTCCCAGTAGGGCAGGGTGTCCGGGGTGAGGTCGATGACGGTCTGCGGTACGAGCCGGTTGTCGGCCATGGCGCGCAGGTACTCACGGCGGGAGTGGATGTTGCACTCGAAGTGGGCGTTGATCTGGGAGACCGACTTCGACGGCTGGCCGTAGCGGGGGTTCCAGCAGCCGGTGATCGTCACATAGCGGCCGCCCACCTTCAGGAAGCGGGAGTGCTCGGCGAACAGGTCGTGGAGGTCGACGTACATGGTCGACTCGTTGTTCCACGAGGCCGTGACGCTTCCCTTGTCGAAGGGGGTGTCGAGCATGTTGCACACACGGGAGCGGACGTGGTCCCCGATGCGCAGTTCCCTCGCGCGCCTGTTGCCGAAGTCGGCCTGAGCGGCGGACAGGGTCACTCCTTCCACCGTGCAGCCGAAGCGTCGGTGGGCCATGACCATGGAGCCGCCCCGTCCGCAGCCGGCGTCGACGAGGGTGTCGCCGGGGCCGACCGGGCCCAGGTGGTCCAGGAGGAATTCCGCCTGCGCCGACTCCAGCCGGTGGAGCTCCGCGATGAGCTTCTTCTCGTACTCGCTGTGCGCCGGATCGCCCAGCGCGGCATGGTCCACGGCGCCGATGCCGTAGTGGTGGTGGTAGAGGCCGTCCACGTCACCGAGGCGGAGGTTGACCGGCCGCGCCTCGTTGTTCCAGTAGCGGGCGATGTCCTCCTGGTAGGGCGTCGCCGGGGCCGGGATCTTCGCGGTGGCGGTGGAGGTCGTTTCGGTCGTCACAGAGATATCCGTTTCTCACCAGAAATCGGGCAGGCTGTAGCGGTAGGTGTTGGTGCGGTGCCAGTCGTGGTTGCCGTCCACCCAGGCGGCCACGCCCTTGAGGAAGCGCAGCACGGTCGGCAGGGGACACGCCTCCGTGAGGTCGGCCGCGGCCGCCTCGAAGGCGTGCTGGAGCTCGTTGTGGACCTCGATGGCCTTCAGATAGGCGTCGCGCTCGCTCAGTCGCTCGCGTTCGGCGATCACCACCGGCAGGTTCAGGTGCCGCCCGGGGCTGTCGAGTTCCTTGGTGTACGAGTAGAGGTCGTTGACGATGGTGGTCGCGTTGCCGGCGAGCGCGATGACCCGCTGCATGTCCGGCCGGGCGTGCAGGTCCGCGGGCAGCTCGTAGCCGCCGACGGTGTCGGTGATCGTGGGGCACGGCCGGAAGTTGTTGAACTGCCGCATCGCCAGGTACTCCCACACCTGCGGGAGGTGGTCGGTCTGCGCCCAGGCGGCCTCGGCGAGATAGCCCATGTGGAGTCGGGCCATGTCGTGCCGGTAGCGGTCGGTCTGGGAGGGGGTCGCCGCGCGGACGAAGTAGTCCATCGCGCTGCGGTAGGCGCGGCGCGGGGCGTCCGAGCCGAGCGACTCCTGCCATGCCGGGGTGTACTCCGCGGTGCTGTGGAACGGGTCGATCGCGGTGTGCGCGAGGAGCAGACGTCCGCCGAGACCGACGGGCGATCCGCCGTGGTCCTCGCAGTAGCAGTCGTCCACCGCGTTCTCCGCGACCATCAGCCGCGTCGCCAGCATCAGGTGGTCGACCGTCGGGGCGTCGGGGTGGCAGACGACCATGTAGCGGCCGACGGAGAAGCCGTCGAACTGTGCCTCCCACTCCTCGGGATAGAGCTGCACCTCCTCCTCGGCCCAGTGCTTGATCCGGCGGCTCACCTCCTCGACGCGCGCCGGGTCGGGCTCCGGTACGGGGTGGTGGTAGAGGCCGGGGACGGCTCCCCCGGCGGCGGGAGCGGCGGGGGCCGGGACCTGCGGCGCGGGAAGCGGAGGTTCGTACCTTCCGGCCAGGGAGAGCGAGGTCGTGCCCAGTCCGGTCGGGCCGCACAGGATCCGCTGGAGGGAGGAGCCGGCCGTGGTCGTGCCGGACGCCGCCTCGTCGCCCGAGCCGGGCGCCGGGGCGGGTGAGGGGTGAGGGATTCCGACGGGCGGATGCAGTGCGGTCAGGAAACCGGGCGCGGACGGCGCGGACGGAGGGTCCTGGACTGCCGGGGCGGGGGCGTCGGGCACGGCTTCGGGCATCGGCGGCTCCTTGCTGCGGCGGGATGGGCGCCGCGTTGTGCGTGCGGCGTGTCAGGCGTGGTCCTGCTCATGCGCCTCGGCCTGCGCCGGGCGCGATCCGCACGTTCTCCAGCACGCCCAGGGCGTCGGGCACGAGGACCGCGGTGGAGTAGTAGGCGCTGACGAGGTACGAGGTGATCGCCTGTTCGTTGATGCCCATGAACCGTACGGACAGGCCCGGTTCGTACTCGTCCGGCAGTCCCGTCTGCCGCAGCCCGATGACCCCTTGGTTCTCTTCGCCGGTCCGCATCGCGATGATGGAGCTGGTCTGCTCCTTGCTGATCGGGATCTTGTTGCAGGGCAGGATGGGGACGCCGCGCCAGGCGGGGACGGACTGCCCGCCGAGGTCGACGTGGTCGGGGTAGAGGCCGCAGGCGCTGAAGCCCCGTCCGATGGCGGCGATCGTCCTGGGGTGGGCGAGGAAGAACTTCGTGCCGCGCCGACGGCAGAGGAGCTCGTCCATGTCGTCCGGGGTCGGCGGGCCGGAGCGGGGCTGGATGCGCTGCTTGAAGTCGGCGTTGTGCAGCAGTCCGAACTCGCGGTTGTTGACGAGTTCGTGTTCCTGGCGTTCCCGCAGGGCTTCGACGGTGAGCCTGAGTTGCTCCTCGCTCTGGTTCATCGGACCGTTGTAGAGGTCGGAGACGCGGGTGTGGATCCGCAGAACGGTCTGCGCGACGGAGAGCTCGTACTCGCGCGGCTTCAACTCGTAGTCGACGAAGGTGCCGGGTACTTCTGTCTCGCCCACGTGACCTGCCGACAGGGCGATCTCGGCCTCGCCGTGCTTGTTCTGCCGCTCCCGTGCGCGGGAGCGGAAGTCGGCGACGTGGGCCTGGAGACGGGGCGTGGAGGCCAGGACGGCGTCGAAGTCGGCGCGGGAGAGGGTGAGGAGGGTCCCGGAGGTCTCGGCGGTGACCGTGCAGTCGTGTGTGGCGTCGGGATCGAGCAGGGCGTTGTCGCCGAAGTGGCCGCCGTCCGCGAGGATGCCGATGCCGACCTCCCCGCCGTACTCCCCCGCCGAGGTCTGGCTCAGCCGGCCATGGGCGATCAGGTGGATCCGGTCCGCGGGGCTGCCGCGCTCGGCGAGGACCTCGCCCGCGGTGAAGTCCCGCTGCGTGCAGCGCCCGGCGAGGGCGGTCAGGACGTCCGTGTCGTCGAACCCGCGCAGAAGGGCCAGTTCGCCGAGTTCTTCCGGGATGACGCGCACCGTGGCGCCCTCCTGGACGAACTCGATGCGTCCGTCGCCGAGGGTGTGCCGCAGCCGTCGGTTGACGCGGTAGGTACTGCCTTGTGCTTCGACCCAGGGCAGCATCCGCAGCAGCCAGCGGGAGGTGATCTCCTGCATCTGCGGCGCGGACTTGGTGATCGTGGCGAGGTTGCGGGCGGCGGCGGTGCTCAGGGACTGCTGTGGCGCGGTGGTCCGAGCTTCCGGGGTGCTGTCGACGGACATCGAGGGGCTATCTCCTTGCACGACGGGACGCCCGGCGCAGACGGCTGCGCCGACCGGGAGACATGGGCGGAACGGACAACTCGGGGCGGGAACAGCGGCGTTCCGGCCGCCGGCACAAAGCTAGCCACCGAACTGGCCGCCTTCACCGCGGAGACGAGGCGCTTACCTCGAAGCAGTGACAATCACCTGAATGCGTTTATCGGCCCGTCGGGTGTGATCTTCCCGCCTCGCCGGACACCTGACCGGTTCCCGGCGGCGTCCGGGCCTGGACGGCGTGCGGGTTCGGCGCGCCGTGCACGGCGGTGGTGTACGGCGCCGTGCCCCCGTCTCCGCCGGAGGCCCCGGCTCACCCGAGGGAGAGATGGTACCGGTGACTGCGTAAGGCGCCTCACGCGCCTGGCCGCACGCCCTGTTGGCCGCTGTTCACAGCGCGTGAGACTGACGGTCGTGGTTCGAGGAAGACCACGGTGGGACCAGTGGAAAACCAGTGGAAAACCAGTGGAAAGGGAACGACTCTCATGCGCCGTGTCACTCCGATCGCCCTCGCCTCGCTCGCCTTCGCGGCAGCTCTCGGCACAGCCCCCGCCGCCACCGCCGCCGTTTCGGCCGCCCCGGCAGCGGTCGTCTCCGCCGCGTCCTATCACTGCGACCCGGGGCACTTCTGCATCTACAGCGGCTGGGACGGTGGCGGCAGCCGCTGTCAGTGGACGGCGGAGAAGGTCGCCAACACCGCCGACAAGTGCTCCTTCATCCGCAACGGCAAGAAGGTGCTGTCGTTGTGGAACGGAACCGGCCACCGTGTCCAGTACTACACCCAGACCAACTATCACGCGCGTGTCGGCTCGACGGCCGCCGGCCACGGCGGCAACCTCCAGGGCAGCTACCAGATCCGCTCCTTCAAGAAGCAGTAGGCCGGGATCGCTCCGGCCCTTCGGGGCCGGAGACCGACGGAGGGGGACCGGGAAGGTGGTGCCCGAGGGGTGGACCCGGCCATCCCGCCCGGCGATCCTCTCGGCCGCCCAGCCGCCGTCCTCGGGCTAGTAGAGCTTCGCCTGCTGGTACTGGCCCAGGAAGAGCGGGGTCCCGTGCTCCACCCGCCACAGGAACAGCCCGGGTTCCTCCTCCACCGCGCCCGTCGGTACCCGGAAGGCGTACGTCCGGGTGATGCCCCGGTAGGACGCGGTCCGCAGCCGGTGGGTGAGGGTGCTGCGGTCCGCGAGGCCCGTTCCCGGGGTGGCGAGGACCTGTGCGAGGAGACCGAGGGCGTCGTAGGCCTCGGCCGCGCCCCGGCCCACGCTCCGCACGCCGTACCGCTTCTTGAACGACCGTACGAAACCGGCGGCCGTCGTCAGACGGGCCGGGTCCACGAACGTCGCCGAGAAGACCCACCCCTCGGCCGCCGTCCCCGCCGCGCGCAGGAACTCGGGTGTGAGGACGGCCTCGGTCGCCGCGGGGATTCCGGTGAAGCCTGCCGCCTGTAGCGCCCGTGCGCAGGCGGCGGCGCGCCGTGGGGACTCGCCGCAGTAGACGACGGCCTGCGCGTGTGCCGCGAGGGCGGCGGCGACGGCTGGGCCGAAGTCACCGGTGCCGGCGGCGACCTGGTGCCGGGTGACCGTGCCGTGGGACGGCGGGTTCACCATCAGGTTGTGGGCGATTGGCCAGCTGTAGTCCGGGGCCGCCTGGTCCTCGACGAGGAAGACGCGGCGGGCCGGGCGCAGGCTGGTGAGACAGCGGACCAGGGGCGCGCCCATCGCGCTGTCGGAGGGGCGTAGCTGGAACACGGAGGACGTGGGGTTCTCGGTGTCCACGGCGGCGTACAGGGCATCCGAGCCGGCCCAGGCCGTCATCATCGGCAGCAGCGCCTTCTTGTACCGGTCCTGGGCCGCGAGGGCGGTGGCGTCGGAGGTCGGCCCGATCACCGCGCACACCCGGCCGTCCGCGACGAGGCGCCGGGCCGCCTCGTCGGCCCGGCCCGCGTCTCCCCCGTCGTCGAGGACCGTGAGGGCCAGGTCGAATCGGCGGTCCGCGCGCGCGTTGTGCTGTTCCGCGGCCAGTCGCACTCCGTGTACGACCGAGGTACCGAGCTCCTTGCCCGAGCCGGAGAGATCGGCCTGCACGGCGACGGTGCGGCGCGGCCGGGAGGCGGCGCTGGAGGACGGCCCCTTGCCGCTGCCGGCCAGCCAGGCGGCCGTGGAGCCACCGCCTGCCAGCACGACGGCAGCCGTACCGCCCAGCACCAGCAGGTGTCGGCGGCTCGGCGCGGGCGGCTCGTCCACCAGGGTCGCGGGCACCGCGGGCCGCTCGGGCTCGGGCAGGTGCAGCACCTGGGCCGAGCGTTCGGCGATGACGGCGTGCAGCCCGGGTGGCAACCAGTCGTCCGAGCCGAAGTCGCCCAGTCCGGCGCGGAGTTCGGGCACGGTCGGGCGGGCGGCCGGGTCCTTGGCGAGACAGCGGGCGACCAGGGTCCGCAGGCCGTCCTCCGTGATGCCGCCGAGGCCGGGGTCCTCGTGGACGGTGCGGAAGATCACGACGGGCGCCACTCCCCCGCCGAACGGCGGCCTGCCGGACGCCGCGTAGGCGAGGACGCAGCCCAGGGAGAAGACATCGCTGGGCGGGCCCACCTCCTCGTCGCGGGCACGGGCCTGTTCCGGTGAGAGATAGCCGGGCGTGCCGATCACCACGTCGGTCGCGGTCAGGGCGGTGACCCCGCCGACGCGTGCGATGCCGAAATCGATGAGGCGGGGCCCGTCGGGGGCGAGCAGCACATTGCCCGGTTTGATGTCGCGGTGCACCAGCCCGGCCGCGTGGACGGCGGCGAGCGCCTCGGCGAGCCGCGCCCCCAGTGCCCGTACGGTGTCCGGGGGCAGCGGCCCGTGCTCCGCGACGGTCTCCGCGAGCGAGGGCCCGGGGACGAAGGCGGTCGCGATCCAGGGTTCGGCCGCCTCGGGGTCGGCGGCCGTGACGGGGGCGGTCCAGCGGCCGTCGATCCGCGCGGCGGCCTGTGCCTCGCGGCGGAAGCGGGCCCGGAACCCGGGGTCGGCGGCGTGCTCGGCGCGGATCACCTTCAGGGCGGCCAGGGCACCGCCCTTGGAACGGGCGAGGTAGACGACGCCCATGCCGCCCGTGCCGATCCGCGCGAGCAGGCGGTGGCCGCCGACCGACTCCGGGTCCTGCGCGGTGAGCGGACGCACCGTCACTTCCCTTTCGCCCGCGGCGCCTTGTCCGGGGCGGGTCCCAGGTAGTGGAAGGCACCGTCGCGCACCTGGTGGACGAAGCTGGCGGGAGTGCTGAGTTGCAGGAGCTTCGGGTCGAAGACGAAGTCCCGGGTGAGACCGTGGTACGTGGCGTTCTTCAGCGGAGCGACCAGCGCCTTGCGCGCCGGGCGCCTGCCCTTGGTGGCGGTGAGCTGCCGTATCAGCAGGTTCGCCGCGTCGTAGCCCTCGGCCGCCCAGAACCCGGGCGGGTGTCCGTACCGCTTGTGGAACGCCTGGGCGAAGGTGCGGACCTGAGCCGCGCCGGGGCCGATCGCCCCGGCCACGACCGTCCAGCCGGCCGCGCTCTTCTCCGCGGCGAAGCGGGGGTCGAGGGCGGGTTCGGCGGCGTACTTCGGTCCGCCGAAGCCGGCCAGTCCCTCGGCGGCCCGGATCGCCCCTTCCAAGGGCCCGGCGTAGACGAACGCCTCGATGCCGGCCCGGCGCATGTCCTCCAGGACAGGTCCGAAGTCGGTCGTGCCGGCGGGGACGACGCGCGGGTGGGTGGCGTCGCCGTACGACCGGACGACGAGGTTGACCATCTGGACGGTCTGCCAGGAGACGTCACCGCCGGTGCGGTCCAGCAGGACGCCGACGCGGGTGGCCGCGCCGGTCGCCTCCAGATGGAAGGCGAGCTTCATGGCGACGGTGCCGTGCAGGGGGCGGCCGCGCACGAAGGAGCGGACGTTCTGGTACAGGTTCTGTCCGGCGGACATGCTGATCAGGGGCAGCAGGGCCGTGTCGTAGACGGGCAGTGCGGCCTGGGTCGTCTCGTCGGTGCTCGAACCGAGCACGGCCAGCACGTCCGGGTCGTCCACGAGGCGCTGGGCCGCGGCGGCGGCCCGGTCGGCCCGGCCCGCGTCGTCGGAGGTCTTCAGCTCCAGCGTGAACGGCCTGTCGCCGCGGGCGTTGAACTGCTCCACCGCGAGCCGTGCCCCCTGCTCCTGGGCCTGCCCGGCCGCCCGGCCGGCACCGCTGAGGTCGGCCTGCACCCCCAGCGCCCAACCGGGCGCCCCGGCCTGCTTCTTCCCGGTGCCGGGACGCAGGGCGGCCCAGGCGGCCACGCCCCCGCCCGCGGCGACCACGGCTGCGGCGCCGGAGGCGACGGCGAGGAACCTGCGGCGCGACGAGGCCGGCTCGCGCGGCGCCTCGGCGAGTGTGGCCTCGATCTCGGGCAGGGCCAGCATCGCGGCCGACCGTTCGGCGACCATGCGGACGATGTCGGCGGGCAGCCACTCGGCGGTGCCCGGGGACACATCCTCCACCAGGGCGGCGTCCAGTTCGGCCGGAGTGGGCCGGTCGGCGGGGTCCTTGGCCAGACAGCGCAGCAGGACGGCACGCATCTCCTCGTCCACGCCGTCGAGGTCGGGGCTGTCATGGACGGCGCGGTAGAGCAGGGCGTCGGCGGTGCCGCTGCCGAAGGGCGGGCGGCCGGTCGCCGCGTAGGCCAGCACGCAGCCCAGCGAGAAGACGTCACCGGCCGGACCGAGGTCCCCGCCACGGGCCATGGCCTGTTCCGGGGAGAGGAAGCCGGGGGTGCCGACGACGAGGTCGGCCGAGGTGATCGCGGTGTCGTCCAGGGAGCGGGCGATACCGAAGTCGATGAGGCGGGGGCCATCGGCGGCGAGCAGGATGTTGCCCGGTTTGACGTCCCGGTGCACCAGACCGGCGTCGTGCACCGCGGTGAGCGCGCGGGCCAGCATCTTGCCGAGCAGACGCACCGTGCGCAGGGGCAGCGGGCCGTACCGGCCGACCGCGTCGGCGAGGGACGGGCCGGGCTCGAACGCGGTGGCCAGCCACGGCTGTTCGGCGGCGGGGTCGGCACCGGTGACCTCGACCACCCAGGGGCTGTCCACGCGGCGCGCGGCGTTCGCCTCGCGGCGGAACCGGACGCGGAAGGCTTCGTCGTGCGCGTACTCGGCCTGGATCACCTTGACGGCGGCGAGCGCTCCCGACTCCGTACGGCCGAGATAGACGACGCCCATGCCGCCCTCGCCGAGCCGGGCGAGGAGGCGATGTCCGCCGACGAACGACGGGTCGGAAGGGTGCAGGGAGCGGTCGGTCACTTCCGGGCTCCCAGTTCGGTGCGCACCTTGGTCTCCATTCCGGCCACCGCCCGTGCCTGGACGGTCAGCAGGTCTCCCTGGGCGAAGCCCTTGCCGCCCTCGACGACGACGGCGATGGTCACCGGACCGAGCCTGACCTGGTCCCAGAGGTAGTACGTCGACCCCTTGCCGAGCGCCGGATCGTCGTACGTGCCCATCTCGATGAGGCAGTCGTCGGCGGAGGTGTCGCCGTTCGTGCCGTAGCCGGAGCCGATCGAGTTCAGGCCGCTGATCCGCTCGGTGGCACGCAGTTGCTGGTCGGGGCAGCGCAGCGCCTCCTCCAGCGTCTCGGCCATCTCCTGGTCGGCCTGGGCGGCGGTGCGGTGCAGGGTGACGGTGGCGGCGGCGCGGACCTCGCCCTTGGAGCCGGCCGCGGGCAGCCGGCTGTGGCGGGTGAAGGTGGCGAGGACGTCGCCGGGCAGGGGCTCCTGCCGCCAGACGCAGTCGGTGCCGAGAGCGGGCCAGGCGGCCGGATCGCTCTCGTACGGCGGGCGCTTGACGTAGCCCGGACCGTAGCTGTCCGGGCCCGCGGTGACGGCGCGGACCAGGCCGAGGGCGGCGGACGGGGTGGTGGGGACGCGCGCGGGGTCGACCGTGAAGCGCGTGGCGGGGCCGGCCGTCCCGCGCTGTGCGGCCGGTGAGGTCACGGCGGAGGAGGCGCTCGGACCGGTCCGGTGCCCGGCGTCGCCCGAGCTGGAACAGCCCGCGAGCAGCATCCCGCCGAGGGCCAGTACCACCTGTCCTTGTTGTGTGCGCCTTGCGCGGTTTGCGCTTCCTTGCCTCGTCGCGTACGTCATGAAGCCCCTCGCCATGCGCCTGTGCCAGTGTGCGACCGGAGTGAGTGTAGAGGGCAGCATCGTGCAACTCGCCCCGCTCGATGAGCTGTTGGCTGAGCCCGGAGCCGTGCTCGCAGCACCGAGGGGCGCCGGTGGGTGAGCGGGCTCCGGGCGTCCGCTACTCGGCGATTCCCGCGGCCCGCAGGCTCTCCGGGTCCTGGAACATGTCCTTGAAGTACTTCGAGCGGGTCGGAGCCACGACCACCGGCGTCGGGTAGGGGGAGGTCCGGGCCTTGGCGAGGGAGGAGCGCGCACGGGAGGAGAAGCCCTCGGCGTCCGCCGTCCCGGCCCGATCCCGGTGGAGGAGGAACTGGGTCTTCGGGTCGCGGTGGACGAGAGGCCCGGGGACGCCGGAGAACTCGGCGCCGGAGAACTCGGCGCCGGAGAACTTCGCCGCGGAGATGTCCAGCGCCCGGTCGACCGAGGCGCAGAAGCGCTCCGCGCCGTCCCGGAAGGCTTCCTGGACCTCCGCCGGGAGAGATGAGTGGGCCGGTCGCGTCATCAGTCGCGGGATACGTCGCGGAGAGGGTGACGTGCCGGAAGACGCAGGCGAACGGCGACGCCCGCTCGCCGGAAGCGAGGTCGTGCACGGAGACGTCGTTGAACCGCACACCGTGCAGCACACCGCCGGCCCGGCAGTCACGCAGGGAGAGATCGTGCACTCTCAGCCCGGACTCCGGGTCCTCGTACTGGGCCAGGCTCCCGCCCTGGAAGGTGCAGCGTCCCCTGCCCCGGACGGGGTTTCCACAGGACTGCCCCGATGGTTGCCCCGGCGTACCTGGACGCCGTACGTCGCAGCGGGTGCCATGGGAGCGCCGTATCCGGTCCGGGACGACGCCCCGGGACCGGCCGAACTCTCCCGAGGACCGCAATGCGCGAACGCAAGGAGCGGATGTCCGACGCCGCTCACCTCCTGCAAGCCGTCGCCGCACAGCGAAACGAGGCGGCCTCCCCGGCCAAACTCCTCGCCTCGGCCAAGCCGATGACGGCCGACGCCATGCGCTTCCTCCAGCGCGCGGCGGGCAACACGGCGGCGACGCGGCAGCTGGCTGTGCAGCGGGCCCCCAAGGAGGGCAACAACTGGGACGAGTCGCTGGTGTTCGACCATTCGGCGGACGCCAAGAAATACGGCCGGAACGTCTGGGGCTCCGCCATGGACCAGATGTCCAGCGGCAAGCGGCGGGCGCTCAGGGACTACACCGACGAGCCCAACAGTGACTTCGAGTTCGACTACCCCACCTACCGCGAGACCAACAAGTATCTCCGCGGGCAGCACGTCAAGAACGCCGGCAAAGACGGAATCGACAAGGTGAAGTCCCAGGTCAAGACGCTACGTGCGGCACTTGACGTGCAACCGATACCTGACAATGTGATCGTTTCCCGTGGCTCCGACTTCGTCCCCGACGGCATGGAGAACTCACCGTGGAAGCTTGAGGGGCGGAAGTTCACGGAGCTCGGGTTCCTGTCCACCTCGCTGGGCTCGAAGCCCGTCGGGAACTACAAGCACAAGCGGTTCGTCTTCCGGTTCCGGGTGCCCGCGGGCACGCCCGCGATGTGGATGGAATACGTGTCGCACTACGGCTCGGGAGAGCTGGAGCTGCTGCTGAAGAACGACTGCAAGTACCGGGTCGACAAGGTCACCCCGGATGTGAACAAGTACGGCGAAGAGCAGTGGTACATCGACGCGACTATCCTGAAGCCTTCGAAGGAGCTCGCGGAGGCGAAGACCATGGAGGCCGCCAAGAAGACCGGCAAGCCCGGCGCGCACCACGGTGGCGGCCACCACCCCGCGCCGGGGCCGTCGTCCCAGCACCACGCATCAGGGTCGTCGTCCCACCACTACGCACCGGCGCCGTCGTCTCACCACCACTCGTACTCGGGACACAAGTACTAGTCGGCGGGGGCGGCGGGCCGCTCCAGGGGGAAACGGCCGACGCGGCACCACATCGAGCGCGCGGGAACGTCGACGCGCTGTAAGAGCACCAGCAGCAGGAACGGACGGCTGAAATTCACCATGAGTGACGGACGAGCGAACAATCCGCGCTTCGACGAGCGACTCTCCTTCACCCCCGAGCCGGGTGGCCCGGTCGACTACGCGAGCACGGCCGACGGCCCGGTCCAGTACGTGGAGGTCGTCGACGGGCAGGGCACCCTCGGCTATCTGTGGTTCCAGGACGCGTCCGACGCCGCCGACTTCATTCCGCGTGCCGACCGGGGTGTCGAAGGGATGAAGGCGGGAGTGGAGTGGGGCCGCAGGCTGCGCGCCCACAAGGAGAGCGGTCTTACGCCGTCGCGAGCCGTCGCCGAACTCTCGGCCGAGACCGCTGTTCCTGCGGGTCACGTCGCTCCGGGGGGCCCGTCCGAGGCCGCGAGCGACTCCGCCCTGCGGGCTCTCGCCCGCGGCCGGTGACCCCGCGGTCTCCGGCCATCGCCGGCGGACGCCTCACCAGCCCCCCAGCGGACCTCTCATGAGAAACGAGATCACCTTCGGGCCGGATGCCTCGCCGTTCAAGTCCCCGCTCGTCAAAGCGGTGTTCAGGGACGTGACCCCGATGCACGTCTCCCGGTCGGCCGCGTGGACCGCCGCGTCGGTGACGCGGACAGTGCTGACGGAGATCATCGACGGCGCGAGGAGAGCGGCGGCGGAGGAGGCCCGGAAGAAGCTGGTTCCGGGCGACCTTCTCGCGGCGATCGACCGGAACGTCGAGCTTGAGGTGGGCACCGACTGGTACCACCACAGCCCGACGTTTCGGGGTCTGACCGGTGTCCTGTACGACGCCGAGGGTGTCGTCGTACCTTCTCGTCAGCGCCGCGGGCCGCGCAGACCGAGTGCTGTGGCCGGCGCCCACAGGTTCGAGGCCGGGATCAGGAGGCTGCTGCGGAGCCGAGGGGTGACGGCCGTCCCGGCGATGGTCCGCGACCTGGACGGCATCGCGAGCGTGTTCCTGACGGATCTCGCCCGGGACGCGGCCAGGGTCGTCCGCGGGGGTTCCCTCCGGGCCCCGGCCGACCGTATCGGGGACGGGCGGACCATCGGCAGGGATGACGTGCTGACCGCCACCACGATCCAGTTGTTCGGTGGCGCTCTCAGGCAGCAAGCCCTCGCCGGGGCAGGCGTGACGGCGCGGGACACTTCGGTCGGCTGAGCGGGAGCGGGAGCGGGTGCGGGTGCGGCGCGGGGGTGGTGCGACCGATGTCGCCGCCCGCACCCCCACCTGGTGCTGCCGACCGGGCAGTTGAGACGTTCTCCCATGGCCTCCTGTGCCGACTCGGATCGTTCCGCGTCCGGGACGTAGGCGGGCAGGGCGGCGTGGCTGTCGCGCACGACCTCGCCGCCGTACTCGAACCTCTGCCGCTCGTAGCTGGCGACCGCGGAGAGGAGGTCCTGACGGCTGGTGCGACCACCCGGATGGACAGCAGGGTGCTGTTGTCCGGGTCGGCCTGTTCGATGAGCGCCCGCAGGTCCGGGTGCCGGCCCGGCAGATCCGCGACCAGTACCTGAGATACCCCGGAGTCTCCCGGGCCGCGCTGGGCATGGTCCCGACCAACCACCTCCGGAACCGGGCACGACCGGTTCGAGTTCACCCTCGGAATGATGGTCGACAACCTCCCCCGGTCCCGCCTGAAGTGACGTGGCCGCCTGGATCACCCTCACTTGACACCCGTAACCAACAGGCGTTCACTTAATTCACCAACACTTGTTCAGTCATGTGGTCGACAAGTGTGCACCGAAGAGAGGGGCGTCATGCGCATCGCAGTGCAGAAGAACGAGGCAGCGCGCGGAGAGCGGGTCCTCGTGCCGGTGGCGAGCCTCTGATGGGCGGCTACATCGCCCTCGAAGAGGCCATCGCCCTCCCCGGGCTCGCCGAGCGGCGGCCGCCGTTCCCCCCGCCGGACAACATCGCCCCCGAGTTCTACGCCGACATGGCCGCGCGGCTCCCGGACGTCACGGAGCTGCGGCTGCCGGACATGGATGCCAACGGCATCGCGATGCAGGTGCTGTCGCTGACCGTGCCGGGCATCGAGGCCGACGCCGACCCGGCCCGGGCGGTGGAGAACGCCCGCTACGTCAACGAGTCCCTCGCCGGGATCGTGGCGGCGCACCCCGGCCGGTTCGCGGCCTTCGCGGCGCTCCCGCTCCAGGATCCGGCCGCGGCTGTCATCGAACTCCGCCGTGCGGTGAGCGAGTTCGGGTTCAAGGGTGTTCTCGTCAACGACCATGTGCAGGGGAGGTATCTCGACGATCCGCTGTTCGACGCGGTCTGGGCCGCGCTGGCCGACCTCGGCGTGCCGCTCTATCTGCACCCGGGGATGCCACCGGCCGACTCGTGGCATGTGCTCTCGGGGCACCCGGAGATGGACGGCGCGCTGTGGAGCTGGCAGGCGACGACCGGCGGGCACGCCCTGCGCGTGGTGCTCTCCGGTGTCTTCGACCGCCATCCGAACGCGCGGATGATCCTCGGCCACGCGGGAGAGTTCCTTCCCTTCCAGCTCTCCCGGTTCGACTCGCGGTACGCCACGCTCACCCACCCACGCCCGCTGCGCCGCCTCCCGTCGGCGTACTTCGGCGAGAACGTGCTGGTCACGACCAGCGGTGTGCTCTCCCCCGCTGCCGTCGAAGCACTTGTGAGGGTGCTCGGCGCGGACGCCGTCCTGTTCGCGGTCGACTACCCGTACGAGCGGACGAGCGCCGCCGTCGCCGCTCTCGAGGGCGCCGCCCTCACACCGGCCGAGAAGGACAAGATCGGAGCGGGCAACGCCCGTCGCCTGCTGGGACTGTGAGGGGGCATCATGAAACTGTTCGTCACCGGTGCGTCCGGGTTCATCGGGTCCGCCGTCGTCCCCGAACTGCTCTCGGCGGGCCATCAGGTTCTCGGTCTGGCCCGTACGGACGCGGCGGCGGCCGCGATCGGGGCCGCGGGAGGGGAGGTGCTCCGCGGTGACCTCGACGACCTCGACGCGCTGCGCACCGGCGCCCGCGCGGCCACCGGCGTCGTGCACCTCGCCTTCGTCCACGACTTCGGCGACTTCGCCAAGGCCGTACGTACGGACCGTGCCGCGATCGACGCGATCGGTGCGGTACTGGCCGGAACGGGCAAGCCGTTCGTCGCCGCCGCCACCGTCCCGGCCGTCCCCGGCAGGGCCGCCACGGAGGAGGACGACCCGCAGGACACCGGGCCCCTGGCGGGGCGGGCCCAGAACGCGCGCGCCGCGCTCGGCCTGGCGGCGCGGGGTGTGCGTTCCGCCGTCGTACGGCTGCCGCACACCGTCCATGCCGAGGGCGGACGCGGAGGGTTCGCGGGTGCGCTCTTCGACCTGGCCCGGCGCGGCGGCGTGTCCGGCTACGTGGGAGACGGTTCCGCCCGCTGGCCCGCTGTCCATGTCCGCGACGCCGCCCGGCTCTTCAGGATCGCCGTGGAGGAAGCCCCCGCGGGCAGCGTGCTGCACGCCGTGCACGAGGAGGGCGTCACCCTGCTGGACACGGCGACGGCGATCGGACGGGCGCTGAGCGTCCCCGTCCGGTCCGTCGAGGCGGACGCGCTCGGGTTCCTCGGACACCTCGCCACCGTGGACAAGCCGGCATCGAGCGCACGCACGCGGCAGCGGTTCGGGTGGACCCCGTCCGGCCCGCGTCTGCTGGCCGACCTGGATCCTGAGGGCGCCTGACTCTGACTCGTCCCCCAAGGATGCGGTGACCGACCGAGAAGGCGAGGGTTTCCGCTTGCCGTGGCGCCGGGTGGTCAGAGGCGGAGCAGGTCGGTCGAGACCGCCCAGAGGCGCTCTGCGGTGGCGGGATCGAGCGCCCATTCCTTGACCCCGTGCGGGTGCTGTGCGAGGTCGGCGTCGTTCGTCACGATGCAGGCCTCCCGCCCGTCGTCGAGGTAGTGACCTCCGGAGCGCGCGAACTGCGGGGCGACGGCCGCGACGATGCTGGTGGCAGCCCCCTGCTCGACCGTCTTGTAGGTGAAGACTCCGGCGGCTTCGGCCGCGTCGAGCGACTCCTTCTGCCGTGCGGTGAGGTTCCGTTGCAGTCCCGTCGCGACACCGCCGGGGTTCACCGCGTTGGCGACGATGCCGTCGGATGCCCACAGCCGGCTCGCCTCGACGGCGAAGAGGGAGTTCGCCGTCTTCGACTGGGCGTAGGCGATCTGCGGATCGTAGTCGCGCCGCTCGAAGTGGAGATCGTCGAAGTCGATACCGGCACGCATGTGCGCCGTCGAGCTGACCGAGACGATCCGTGCTCCGTCGCGGTCGGCCGCTCCGAGGGCCAAGGCGCCATGAAGGCCGGTGGCGAGCGCGAAGTGGCCGAGATGATTCGTCGCGAATTGCAGTTCCCAGCCCTCAGGCGTGCGTTCGAGCCCGCCGGTGACCACGCCCGCGTTGTTGATCAGCAGGTGCAGCGGACCGTCCCACGCGTCGACGAACCGTGTGACGGCGGCCCTGTCGGCAAGGTCGAGCCGGACGACTCGGGGCCGTGTCCCGCCGGTCGACTTCCCGATCGTCTCGGCGACGGTGTCCCCCGCCGTCGTGTTCCGGACAGCAAGCGTCACCTCCGCCCCGGCGGCGGTCAACGAGCGCGCGGTCTCGATCCCGATCCCGGAGGAGGCTCCCGTCACGATCGCGCGGACACCGGTGAGGTCGACGCCCCGCAGTACCTCGTCCGCGGTGCTGGCGGCGGTGAAGGGCGTGGAGACGGGTTCGCGAGCGGTCATGGCTGCCACTATACGTACTGAGCTTAGTTTGTATAGTTGGACTATCGCTCGTAGGGTCGGTCCATGACCAGGTCCACGACCAGCTCCACCACCGGCGGCTCCCCGGCCGCCGTCGCCGACACCGACCGCCGGACCATGGTTCTGGACTCCGCCATGGTCACGTTCGCCCGATTCGGCTACCGGAAGACCTCGATGGAGGAGGTGGCGCGGGCCGCGGACATCTCCCGACCCGGGCTCTACTTCCTCTTCTCCTCGAAGGAGAGCCTGTTCCGCGCCGCCGTCACCCAAGCGCTGGAACGCGACATCGCAGCGGTCGAACACGTCCTGGGCGACACCGGCCGCCCTCTCGGAGAGCGCCTTCTCGATGCGTTCGACCACTGGGCCGGCCGCCACATCGGCCCGCTGGCCCGCGATGTGGCGGTGGTCATCGAGGACAACCCCGGCCTGCTGGGGGAGATCGCCGTGACCACGCCGCAACGCTTCGAGCAACTGGTCACCGACGCGATCGCCGCCGAGACGGGACAGGTGACGGCCCGGCAGATCGCCCAGACGCTGATCAGCGCCTCGACCGGCCTGAAGCACCAGGCGGCGGCACAGGAGTTCTATCTCGAACGGCTGAAGGTCGCCATCGATCTCCTGATGCGCTGAATACGCCCGCCTCTTCTTTTCGTTTGAAAAACCAGCGAGAACGAATTTTATACCTTGGTACCGTGGCCTCGACGCCGCTCGAAAAGAGGAGGAGAACGTGTTCACGGTGGAAGAAATACCGGAATTCCGTATCGCCTATCTGAGACGAACAGGCCCCTATGGGGAGGCGAACGGAATACAGATGGAGAAGCCGAAGTCCGCCACCCCGAGGTCCAGGCCGGTCATATCGCCGGTGGCCGCCACGCGGTCCTCACCACCGCGCACACCGCCGAGGGCCTCGCACACGCCTGGGCCGGCCTGTTCGACGGACTTGCCGCACAGTCCCTCATCTTCGACACCGCACGCCCCGTCCTCGAACGCTACCGGCCCGCCATGCTCGTCCGGCACCTGTGCGAGATCTGCGTCCCCGTTCTCTGGCCCGGCCGGCGGCCCGTATTCCCCGCGGGGGCAATCGGACAGACGTCGCCCTGACCCGGGACCCGCTCACAGGTGCCGGTGCCCAGGTGGGTTCCTAGCCGATGTCGTCGGCGAGGGCGAGGCGGGCCGTGACGCGTTTGCCGACCGGCTCGCGCTGTGCCGTGAACTCCTGGGCGACGGCCCTCACGATCTCCAGGCCGTGCTGCCCGACGCGGGCGGCGTCCGCGGCTCGGGCGACGGGCAGCACCGGATCGCAGTCCCACACCGCGATCTCGACCATGTCGCCGATGATGCGCAGGTCCAGCGCGGCCGGGCCGGGAGCGTACTTGCGGGCGTTGGTGACCAGCTCGCTCACCACCAGCTGCGTCAGATCCATCGCCCGCTGCGAGACGGGCAGACCGTGCTCGGCCCGCGCCCGGGTGAGGAAGTCGACGGCCAGCCCACGGGCGCGGGCGATGCCGGGGCCGTCCCCGTCCAACGCGGCCGTGGTCCTCAAACCCTGTCCGTCCGGCGTGATGCCGTCCTCGCCCACCGGCGCTGTCACCACTGCTGCCGTCCTCACTGACCAGATCCCGTCACGCGCGCATACCCCCGCTCGTGCGGAGCACGCCCCGCACCTTGTCGGCTCGTCCGCGCCGTGCGGGGCGGTACTGCCGGGCGAGGTCGCGGTGTGCCAGTATCACCCGCATGGCCGAAGGACACACGACAGACACCCAAGCCGCCGCCCAGGCACCCCAGCCGGTCGGGCTGTCGGTCACCGCCACCACCTGCGACGACGTCCGCGTCCTGACCCTGGCCGGGGAGATCGACCACGACACCGGCGAGACGCTCCGCCGGGCCCTGGAGGCCCCCGGACCCGCCCGCGTCGCGGTCGACATGCGGCAGGTCACCTTCATGGACTCCAGCGGCATCAACCTGCTCCTCAACGGCCACCACGCCGCCACAGCGGCGGGAGGCTGGCTGCGCCTGGCCGCCCCCTCCCCCACGGTGCTGCGCACCTTGCAGATCGTCGGCGTCGACGAGGTCATCGGCTGTCATCCCACCCTCCCCGACGCCCTGGACCGCTGACCGTCGCCGCGGCGTCTTGGGGCTCGCGGCGGCCGTCCGGCGCACGGCCGCCTCACACGTCACGCCGGAGACGCCGGAGCGACGCCGCCGGCCCGTCCTCCAAGTCGCCCGCTCCGACCGCCCCTCCGTGCCGCCGCTCTGCCGGGTGACTCCGGGGGATCTGGCCGGTCGGGCGCCCGGGTCTCTGGTCTAAGCTACGGAGTCGCGTTGCTCTCACAGAGCAGCACCGGGACTTTCAGGCAGCGGAAGCCCGGGTTTCGCGGCAGGTCCCTCGGGCCCGCCGGGGAACCGACACGTCGCGCGGAGTGTCCGCAGCGCTGGGGGCTGCCCTTCTGCTGAACCGGCATCGCGTGAACACACCCTCGGGGGTTCACGTGAATGATCCGTGCGTGCGTGGCCAAGGGGATTTCGGGCATGGACGAGCGGGACGAGGATGCGCATGACCAGCGAGGGGACCAAGGCTGTCGAGACCGTGCCGGACGCGCGGGAGCTGCGGCAGCTCCTGGCGGGTCTGACGGCCGTACGGGACGGTGACTTCGGCACCCGGCTGCCCGAGGACGCCGCCGGCCTCATGGGCGACATCGCGACCGTGTTCAACGGCATGGTCGATCAGCTGTCCGTGTTCACCTCCGAGGTCACCCGGGTGGCCCGGGAGGTGGGTACGGAGGGGACGCTCGGCGGGCAGGCGGAGGTGCCCGGGGTGTCCGGGACCTGGGCCGTCCTCACGGATTCCGTCAATGCCATGGCGGGCAACCTGACCACGCAGGTCCGTGACATCGCCCAGGTGGCGACCGCCGTCGCCAAGGGCGACCTGTCGCAGAAGATCGACGTCCCGGCGCGCGGCGAGATCCTTCAGCTGAAGAACACCGTCAACACGATGGTCGACCAGCTCTCCGCCTTCGCCGACGAGGTCACCCGCGTCGCCCGCGAGGTCGGCACCGAGGGCCGCCTCGGCGGCCAGGCCAAGGTGCCCGGCGTCGCCGGTGTGTGGCGGGACCTCACCGACTCCGTGAACTTCATGGCGGGCAACCTGACCAGCCAGGTCCGCAACGTCGCCCAGGTGACGACGGCGGTGGCCAAGGGCGACCTCTCGCAGAAGATCACCGTGGACGCCCGGGGCGAGATCCTGGAGCTGAAGAGCACCATCAACACGATGGTCGACCAGCTCTCCGCCTTCGCCGACGAGGTCACCCGCGTCGCCCGCGAGGTCGGCACCGAAGGCCGCCTCGGCGGCCAGGCCGACGTCAAGGGCGTCAAGGGCACCTGGCGTGACCTCACCGACTCGGTGAACTCGATGGCGGGCAATCTGACCAGCCAGGTCCGCAACGTCGCCCATGTGGCGACCGCCGTCGCCAAGGGCGACCTCTCGCAGAAGATCACGGTCGACGCCCGGGGCGAGATCCTGGAGCTGAAGACGACCATGAACACGATGGTCGACCAGCTCTCCGCCTTCGCCGACGAGGTCACCCGCGTCGCCCGCGAGGTCGGCACCGAAGGCCGCCTCGGCGGCCAGGCCGACGTCAAGGGCGTCTCCGGCACCTGGAAGGACCTCACCGACAACGTCAACGTGATGGCGTCGAACCTGACCGGACAGGTCCGCTCCATCGCGCAGGTCGCCACCGCCGTGGCCCGGGGCGATCTGTCCCGCAAGATCACGGTGGAGGCCGAGGGCGAGATCGCGGCCCTGGCCGATGTGATCAACACCATGGTCGACACACTCTCCGCGTTCGCGGACGAGGTCACGCGCGTGGCCCGCGAGGTCGGCACCGAGGGCCGCCTCGGCGGCCAGGCCCATGTGCCGAACGTGGCGGGCACGTGGAAGGATCTCACCGACAACGTCAACTCCATGGCGGACAACCTGACCGGCCAGGTGCGCAACATCGCGCTGGTGACGACCGCGGTGGCCCGGGGCGATCTGTCGAAGAAGATCGACGTCGACGCGCGCGGCGAGATCCTGGAGCTGAAGACCACCATCAACACGATGGTCGACCAGCTCTCCGCGTTCGCCGACGAGGTCACCCGCGTCGCCCGCGAGGTCGGCACCGAGGGCCGCCTCGGCGGCCAGGCCGAGGTGGAGGGCGTCTCCGGCACCTGGAAGCGGCTGACGGAGAACGTCAACGAGCTGGCGGGCAACCTGACCCGCCAGGTGCGGGCGATCGGCGCCGTGGCCAGCGCCGTAGCCGAGGGTGATCTGACCCGGTCCATCACCGTGGAGGCGTCCGGCGAGGTCGCCGAGCTCAAGGACAACATCAACTCCATGGTGGAGTCCTTGCGCGAGACCACCCGGGCCAACCAGGAGCAGGACTGGCTGAAGACCAATGTGGCGCGGATCTCCTCCCTGCTCCAGGGGCACCGGGACCTGCCGGTGGTGGCTGAGCTGATCATGGAGGAGCTGACACCGCTGGTGTCCGCCCAGTACGGTGCCTTCTACCTCGCCGAGGACGGGGAGCGCGGCCCCGAGCTGCGGCTGGTCGGCTCCTACGGCCGGGCCGAGGACGACATCCGGCCCACCCGCTTCTCCTTCGGCCGCTCGCTGGTCGGCCAGGCCGCCCACAGCCGCCGTACCATCGCCGTCGGCGACCTGCCTGCGGGATACGTCACCATCTCCTCCGGGCTGGGCCAGGCCGTTCCGCGTGCGCTGATCCTGCTGCCGATCCTGTTCGAGGACCAGGTCCTCGGCGTCATCGAGCTGGCGTCGCTCACCGCGTTCACGCCGGTCCACCAGGACTTCCTGGAGCAGCTGCGCGAGGCCCTCGGCGTCAACGTCAACACGATCGTGGCGAACGCCCGTACCGACGAGTTGCTGGAGGAGTCCCAGCGGCTTACGGCAGAACTCCAGGCCCGCTCGGCCGAGTTGCAGTCCCAGCAGGACGAACTGCAGCGTTCCAACGCCGAGCTGGAGGACAAGGCGTCGCTGCTGGCGGACCAGAACCGCGACATCGAGGCGAAGAACCTCCAGATCGAACAGGCGCGGCGGGAACTGGAGGCACGGGCACAGCAGTTGTCGCTGGCCTCGAAGTACAAGTCGGAGTTCCTGGCGAACATGAGCCACGAGCTGCGCACCCCGCTCAACAGCCTGCTCATCCTCGCCCAGTTGCTGGCGCAGAACCCCTCGCGCAACCTCACGCCGAAGCAGGTCGAGTACGCGGGCATCATCCACTCGGCAGGCAGTGACCTGCTGCAACTCATCAACGACATCCTCGACCTGTCGAAGGTCGAGGCGGGCAAGATGGACGTCACTCCCGAGCGGGTGCCGCTGGACCGGCTCATCGAGTACGTGGAGGCCACGTTCCGGCCCATGACCACGCAGAAGGGCCTGGAGTTCGACGTCAGCACCGCGGCCGGTACGCCCGCGGACCTGCTCACCGACGACTCCCGGCTGCGGCAGATCCTGCGCAACCTGCTGTCCAACGCGGTGAAGTTCACCGAGCAGGGCAGCGTGGAACTGGCCATCGAGTCCGCCACGGACGACGAGGTGCCCGAGGGGGTCGTACGCGGCGGCGCCGTCGTGGCCTTCCGGGTCAAGGACACCGGCATCGGCATCTCGGAGCAGCACCTGGAGTCGATCTTCGGCGCCTTCCAGCAGGCGGACGGCACCACGAGCCGCAAGTACGGCGGCACCGGTCTGGGCCTGTCCATCACGCGCGAGATCGCCCATCTCCTGGGCGGCGCCGTGGTGGTGGACAGCACGCCGGGCCGGGGCACCACCTTCACGCTGTTCCTGCCGGTGGCCCGGCCCGACTTCGACCGGCTGCCCCTCATCGGCCGTCCCGCCGAGCAGGCACCGGACGAACCGGCCGCTCTCGCCGGGCCGGTGGCCGGAACGGTGCAGGCCACCGGTCCGGCCCGGCAGCACCCGCGCCGGCTGCTCGTCGTCGAGGAGCGGTCCCGTGGGCTGCTGACCCTGGTCGCCGAGAGCGTGGTCGCGGACCTGTCCCGGCACAGCGCGGACGACGGCACCGCGCTGCCCGCGGTGGACGTCATCACCGCGGTGGGAGCGCAGGAGGCCGCGGGCGCCCTGGCGGCCAGGCCCTGCCACTGCGTCGTCCTGGACCTCGACATGCCCGAGGGCGAGGCGGACCGGTTCCTGACGGCGCTGCACAGCGACTCCGGGCTGACGGGTGTGCCCGTGCTCGTCCACGGCGGCCACCGTGCCGACGCGGGCTCGGGCGAGCTGCTGCGCCGGTACGGGGACGACGGGTCCGTGGAGTTCCTCTCCGGCCTGGACGAACTGCGCGAACGCATCGTCCTGCACCTGTCGGCCGAGGAACCCGGGGACGTGCTCTCCCTCGTACGGCCCGAGGAGCCCCATGACCTCGCGCCGCCTGTCGACGCGAGCTTCCGGGGCCGTACGGTCCTGGTCGTCGACGACGACGCGCGCAACCTCTTCGCGCTCAGCGGGATCCTGGAGATGTACGGCTTCCAGGTGCTGCACGCGGAGAACGGGCGCAAGGGCATCGACACCCTGCTCGGCAACCCCGGCATCGCGCTGGTGCTGATGGATGTGATGATGCCGGAGATGGACGGCTACACGGCCACGGCGGAGATCCGCAAGCTGCCCCGGTACGCCGATCTGCCGATCATCGCCGTCACCGCGAAGGCGATGCCGGGTGACCGGGAGAAGTCCCTGGCGTCGGGGGCGAGCGACTACGTCACCAAGCCCGTGGATGCGCACGACCTGATCGCCTGTGTCCGACGCTGGCTGTCCGCGTGAGCGAGCGAGCACCCTTCAGCCGAGGAGCATCCGCATCGTGAGCACCACCGAAGAACCGCACGGGCCGCGGGACACCGAGCACCGCCCGGAGCCGGTCGCGCCCGTCCTGCCGGCCGCCCGCGGCGCCTCGGCGCCGCCGGACGCGCCCGGCCGCGCACCGGCCTCGCCCGTCGGCAGGCTGGCCGCCACGGTGGAACGGCTGCGCCGCGAGGTGCGCAACGCGCAGGCGGAGGCGGAGGGCCGGGCCCTGGTCGAGATGGCCAAGGGCATCCTGGTCGAGCGGCTCGGGTGCGGTCCGGCACAGGCGGCCCGGCAACTCGCCGAGCTGACCGCGCAGGCCAGGATGACGACGCTGGAGTTCGCGGTCGAGGTCATCAACCAGGCCGCCCGGGACCGGGTGGCGGAGGTCACGGACGCCTTCCTGGCCGCCGCCGGTGGCGCGGTGGAGCGCGACACCGCCGCCGTACGGCTGCGGGCGGCCGAGAGCGGGGTGCTGGCGGCCGACGACACCCAGGCCGTCGCCGACTCCCTGCTGGAGCACGCGTTGCGTCCGCTGGGCGCGGTGGCCGTGGCCGTGTGGGCCGCGGGCGCCGACGGCTCGCTGACCCTCGTCGGCAGCGCCGGGTTCTCCCCGGCGGATGCCACCCGATGGCGGTACGTCCCGCCGGAGGTGGCGACGGTGGCGCGCCGCGCCCTGACCGAGCGGGCCGGGCAGTGGCTGCCTTCGCTCTCCGGAACGGGGCTGCCGACCATCGGCCGGCACGCGCACCCGGACGGCGGCCGGGTCGCGGTCCCCGCGGGCACCGGCGGCCGCATCCACGGCGTGCTGGAGATCGCCTGGCCCGAACCGCTCGAACCCCAGCCGCCGCAGATCGTCCGGCAGGTGGACGCCCTGGCCGAGCTGTGCGCGCACACCCTGGAGACGTACACGCTGCACCGGGACGCGGGACACGAGCCGGGGATCCTGCCGCCCACGGCCGAACTGATGGACCTGGCGGACGGGTTGCACGATCCCGCCCTGGTCCTGGTCCCGCACGTCGACGGCTCCGGGCAGTTGGTCGACTTCCGCATCCAGCACGTCAACAGCCGCTTCCTGGACCCGGCGGGCCGCCCCCGCGCGGTCGTCAACGGGGCGTTGCTGCTGGAGGCGTATCCCATGGCCGCGGGCAAGAGCGAGCTGTTCCAGCGGGTGGAACGGGTGTGGGCCACGGGCGAGCCGTTCCGGGCCCGGCGCATGCAGCTGATGTCGCTGGTCGACCAGGTGCCGCTGTCGACGGTCGCGGACATCAGCATCAGCCGGCACGGCACCAGCGTCCTGCTGCTCTGGCGCATCGAGGACGAGACCGCACGGCTGGCGAGCCTCCTCCAGCACGCCCAGCGCCTGGGCCGTATCGGCGGCTTCGAGGAGAACCTGCTCACCGGGGAGATCACCTGGAACGACCAGCTGTTCCACCTGTACGGGCGTGAACCGGCCGGTTCGCCGGTGCCTCTGGAGGAGTTGCCCCAGCACGCGCACTCCGACGACGCGGTGCCGCTCGGCAGGTTCCTGCGGACGGTGCTGCACCAGCGCAGGCCGGCCTCCGCGGCGTTCCGTCTGCAACGGCCCGACGGGGTGACCCGGCACATCCGGGTGGTCGCGGAACCGGTGCTGGACACCGACGGCCGGCTGTTCGCCGTCCGGGGTGCCTACCAGGACATCTCCGCCCAGCACTGGACGGAGGTCGCGCTCGCCGCCACCCGGGACCAACTCGCCCACACCGAGCAGCAGGCGACCGAGCGCAACCGGCTCACCCTGCAACTGCAGCACGCCATCATGCCGCCGACGCAGGCTCCGCTTCAGGTGTCGGGTCTGGAGATCGCCGTGCGCTACCGGCCGGCGGAGACCGAGCACCTGGTGGGCGGCGACTGGTACGACACCGTGGTACTGCCGTCCGGGCTGGTGCTGCTCTGCGTGGGCGACGTCGCCGGGCACGGCATCGAGGCCGCGACCAGCATGGTGGTGCTGCGCAACGCCCTGCGCGGGCTCGCCGTGACCGGGGCGGGGCCCGGCCAACTGCTGTCGTGGCTGAACATCGTGGCGCACCACCTCACAGGCGCGGTCACCGCCACCGCGGTCTGCGCGCTGTACGACCAGGACCGCCGCGTCCTGCGGTGGGCGCGGGCGGGCCACCTTCCGCCCGTGCTGGTCCGCGGGCCGGAGGCCGCTCCCCTGCCGCTCATCAAGGGCCTGCTGCTGGGCGCGGTGCCCGACGCCGTGTACGAGGAGGCGGAGCTGGAGCTGGCGTCCGGGGACACCGTGCTGCTGTACACCGACGGGCTGATCGAGCGCCGGGACCGGAGCGTGGAGGAATCCCTGGCCCACCTGCTGGCCACGGCCCTGACGGCGCCGAGGACGCTGGATCAGCAGCTCGACCGCCTGCTGACCTACAGCAAGTCGGACACGGACGACGACACCTGCGTCGTCGGCACCCGGGTGGTGTAGGCCGGGACGGCTGTCCCGCACACCTCCGGCGGCCGGCCTCCCGTGTGTGTGGTGCGTTCGGGCGCGTGTTTCAGCGTACGGGCCGGGGCCAGGGAGGGCGTCGCGGGCCGAGCGCGGTCAGGGCCGCCCGGTCGCGCGAGCCGCCCGGTCCGCCACCGCCACCACCTCTCCTCGTTCCTCGGCGGCCGTCCTGGGGCACGTCCCCGGTGGCCGCCGCCGCAGGCGCACCGGCGCCTGAACGGCGCGGCACCGGCGCCGCTCCCGAGGAGCAGCTCGAGGAGCGGCAGGGACGGTCCGAGCCGGTGGACGGGTGCGGTCCGGGAGAAGGCCGAGGCGCGCCGGGGTCAGCGTGGTCGGCCGAACAGCCGGGAACCGAGGGGGTGTTGGCGGTCGAAGCCCGGGAGGATGAGGAACGTCGCTCCGGCGGTCGTGGTGGTGAAGCGCAGCAGTGCGTCGGAGGTGTCCATGTGGGTGAGGGTGGCGGTGAAGGTCCGCAGGTCGTTCTGGAAGCTGATGAAGAGCAGGCCGGGTGCGGGGTCGTCGATGCTGTAGGAGCGGCGGAGCATGAGGCCGGTGCCGACCACGGCGGGGTTGGCCCTGCGCGCGTGGGCGTCCGCGGGGACGAGATAGCGGCCGTCCGCCGTCTTGGCGCCGAGGTCCGGACCCGCGGCGACGGGACCGCCGGAGAGGGGGGCGCCGTCGGCCCTGTGCCGCCCGAAGACCGCTTCCTGCTCGGCGACGGACAGCGCCGCGAACCGCGGCAGATCGAGTTCCATGCGCCGCAGCACGGCGAGGGTGCCACCGGCGACCTCGGGCGGTCCGGTCAGCCACAGGTCGCGCTGTTGTTCGGCGGCCGTGTGCGGGCCCACGATGCCGTCGATGAAGCCCAGCGGGTTGCGGGGCGCGGTGAGGCCGTTGCCCAGGGGCACGTCCGCACCGCGGCGTGCGGACTGCCGCCAGCGTTCGCGCAGGCGCGCCCCGGCCTGGTCCAGGAGCGCGGCGGCGGCGACCGGGAGGAGCAGCGCGTCACCGGCGCAGATCTGCATCAGCAGGTCGCCGCCGCGTGCCCGTGGGGCGATCCGCTCGCGGGAGAATTCCGGAAGGTCCGTCGCACCGGGCAGTGCGGCGCCGGCCGCCCGCACCAGGCGGGGGCCCACGCCGACGGTCACGGTGAGGTCGCCCGGCGGCAGGCCCAGCAGCCGCGGGTCGGTGCCCGCGACGAGGGCGCTCACGGTCTGTCCGAGTTCGGCCAGCAGCGGGCCGGGAGCCACGTCGGGGCCGAGGTCGGCCACCACGGCGAGCAGGTTGCGCTGGGCCGTCCGGGGAAGTGTGATGCCTGCCTGGTGGCGGCCCGCCGCCGGAACCGTCACGGGCGTGGCCGGTGCGGAAGGAGCGCCTCGGCCCGGCCGGGCCGGGTCCGGTGTGCACCCGGCGGTCAGCCCGGCGGCCACCATGGCACCGGTGACATCGAGGAACCTGCGGCGCGACGGGTGGGGGGCGGCTCGGCGCATGGAGCGAGGGTGCCACACCGAGAGCCCGCGCGCCGGTGAACCGCCATACTCCGGCGCGCGGTCGGGGCACCGTGCCAGACTGGGATCATGCCTCGATTAGCTCTTCGCGTGCTGGCGGCCGTACTGGGCACGCTGTCCCTCGCGGTCGGTTGCGGCGGTGGTGGCGACGGGTCGGACAAGGGGCGGCGGCCGGACGGTGCGCAGGTGACGATCCGGGTGCCCGCCGATGCCCCGACGATCTCCTCCGCGGTGTCCCTGGCCCGGCCCGGCGACCTGGTGCTGGTCTCCGCGGGGGTGTACCACGAGTCGGTGCGGATCGGCACGGCACGTGTCACGCTGCGCGGTGTGTCCCGGGACAAGGTCGTCATCGACGGCCGGCTGCGGCAGCCGAACGGCGTGGTCGTCGCGGCACCCGGGGTGGCCGTGCAGAACCTGACCGTGGAGAACAACACGCAGAACGGCGTCCTGGTCACCGGTTCGGCGAAGGCGGCCGCCGGGATGCCGGGGCGCAGCGGTGGTTACGACACCGGCGAGGAGCCCGTCACCTTCCTCAAGTCGTTCCTGGTCTCGTACGTGACCGCGACCCGCAACGGCCTGTACGGCATCTACGCGTTCTCCGCGCAGAACGGTGTCATCGAGCACTCCTACGCGTCGGGCGCCGCCGACTCGGGGATCTACGTCGGACAGTGCAAGCCCTGCCGCATCGTGGTGCGGGACAACGTCGCCGAGCTCAACGCGGTCGGCTATGAGGGCACCAACGCCGGTGGAGACATGTATGTGGTCGGCAACCGGCTGGCCGGCAACCGGGTCGGGCTCACCACCGACTCGGACCACCAGGAGAAACTGCTCCCGCAGCGAGGTGCCGTGGTCGCGGGCAATCTGATCGCCGCCAATCAGCAGACGGCCACGCCGCAGCAGGCCGACGGCGGGTGGGGCATCGGCGTCGGCGTCGACGGCGGCAGCGACAACGAGTTCACGCGCAACCGCGTCACCGGCAACAGCAGCGCCGGGCTGGTGCTGACCGCTTCGGCCGACCTGCCTCCGGTCGGCAACCGGATCGTGGAGAACACCTTCACCGGCAACGGTGTCGACGTCGGCTGGACGTTCCCCACCGCCACGCGGGGGCGGGGCAACTGCTTGCGGGGCAACGCCCTGCGTTCCACCGTGCCCGCACGGCTCGCGGAGGTCGCGGCCTGTCCGCGTCCGGCCGCGTCGCTCTCCCCCGCCGGCAGGTGGACGGCGCCGACGGCACCCGGCGGCATCCCGTTCACCGAGGTCGCGGCGCCGGGTCCGCAGCCGCAGTTCCCCCGGGCCGCCACCACGGGCGCCACCGCCGTCCCCGCCGTCCCCGCCCTGCCGAGGACGGCGGACATCCCGTTGCCGCCGGTGTCGCTGCTCGCCGCGAACGCGCGGGTGCGGGTGTCCTGAGCCGCGGCTACCGGCTCACGGCGGCTCCGGGCACCGGCGCGACGGGAACGTAGCGGTGGGTGTCGAAGTCGATGTCCACCGGCTGCGACTCCGAGCCCACGCTGACGCGGACCCGGTACATGGTGCCGTCCGGGCCGAGCCAGTAGCGCACGTCGCCCGCCGTGCCGGAGCGGTGCTCGGCGGCCGGCCCGGTCATGATGTCCACCCGGTGCCCGTCCACCTCGTCCCGGCCCTGCCAGGCTGCGCCGTTCTGCGGCAGCAGTTGAGCGTTGTCCGGCCGGTCGCTGCCCAGACCGAGCGCGATCGCCAGTGAGCTGTCGAGTGCGCTGCCGGACGCCAGCAGGGGACGGCGGTACCAGTCCGAGCGGGGCGGCACCGCGGGGGCGTACGCCGGAGCGTCCGCCATCGGGTGGACGGACACCGAGGTGGCCGTCCAGCTGATCAGCCCGTCGCTGGAGGTGCCGCGCCCGGTGCCGCGCACCACGCCGTAACCGGCCTTGCCCCGGTAGTCGACGGACGCCGTGACGGTCAGTGCTCCGGCGGTGCCCGGCACGGTGATCGTCATGGCGCGGCCGTGCGCCTGGTAGTTGCGGAACCGCGTGATCGCCAGCCGGTTCGCCTCGTCCGAGGTCAGGGCGCGCGGCCCGCCGGGGCCGGAGCCGCCGCCGGTGACCAGGAACCCGGCCACGGCGGCCACCGCGGCGACCGCCAGGCCGATGGCGGCGGCGACGGTCCGGCGTGTCCGCCGCCATCGGCGTCCTGTGGCCGCACCGTCCGGTGGAACCTGCCGTCCTGTCACGCTCCGGGTGCGGCTCGACGCTGACACTCTTCGCCTCATCCCTTCTTCGCTCGCGGCTGCCGCACCGCCGGGCGATCACGGCGTCGCCCGACGGTCGGCAGACCGCTGTCGGCCAGGTGACTCAGTGCTTGCGCAGGCGCCGCCGGCTCACGAACGCGACGACCAGACCACTGCCCACCAGCAGCCCGACGAGACCGATCAGCTGCGGCACCCCGGACATACCGGTGTGCGCCATCGAACCCGGGCCTGAGTCGGCCGGGGCCGGGTTGTTCGCGGGCGGTGCGGGGGACGGCGGCGCGGAGGCCGGCGGTGAGGCCGGGCCCGGCGACGGAGTGGAGGTCGGCGACGGAGTCGGGGTGGGGCTCGGGCTCGGTGCCGCCTTCGGGATGTACACCCCGGCGTCGATGGTGTGATCGACGCCCCCGGGCCTGTCCGGTGCCGTGACCGGTGCGCGGCCGTCGCACAGGGGGCCGGTGGTCGGCGGGGTCACATCGGAGTCGTGCGCGCGGTCGGCACCGGCCCGCGGGAGGGTGAACCTCAGCTCGCTCGCCGGGGGTTGCTCGGGCACCTGGCCGGTGTCCGCGGTGCACACGTCGAACCGGACCGTGTATTTCGCGCCCGGTGTGAGCTGGTAGTCGGCGCCGACACCGCCGAAGTAGTACTCGCCGGCGGCATCGGTCCTGGTCGTCGCGACCTGTTTGCCGTCCGCGTCCAGCAGGTCGATCGTCGCCCCCGGCAGCAGTACGTGCCCCGGGTCCTGGATGCCGTTGTGGTCGCCGTCGAACCACACGACGTTGCCGATCTGGACCGGGGCGTTCGCCGCGGCGTACGCGATGTCACCGAGTCCGCCCGCCTTGCCGAACCCGCCCTGTTCCTGGCTCACGAACTGGAAGCCGTTGGCGGTCGGGTTGTTGCCCGGTCCCTGACCGGTCGTGATGTCGTGGTACCCGGTCCCGGAGGTCGCCACGTGCACGACCGGGTCGAACTCCGTGCTGACGACCCACTGCTGCTGGGGGATGTAGGCCACCGAGCCCAGCGCGGTCTCCTGGTGCGCGTTGGCGTAGAAGTCGCCCGGGAAGTACTCGATGACACCGGCGCCCTGGCCGCCGCTGTCGGCGGGCGTGGCGTGGTCGGGGCAGCTTCCGGTGCCTTCCCACTGGTACTCACCGGTGGCGGTGGCGCAGACCATGGTGATGTCGCCGCCGGACATGCCGTTCTCCGCCGTGTCGTTCCCCGGGCGCGGGTCCAGGCCGCCCCAGCTGAGCACGTCCATGAACCGGTCGCGGAAGCCCAGGACCATGGAGCCGTCGCGGCCGAAGGCGAGGGAGGCCAGCTCCGGCTGCGGGTCGATGAAGACGCTGCCCGACTTCCGGTCGTCCCACGAGTCGGGCCGGGTGTTCCACGGGTTCCAGTGGGTGGCGATGTCGCCGGAACCGAAGACGCTGCCGCGTTCCTGCGTGAGCGGGTGGCTGAGCACCGTGGTGAACCGCCTGCCGTCGTAGACGGAGACGACGGCCTTCAGGTCCGCGCGCCGCTGTGTGCTCTCCGCGCTGCACACGCCGCCGACGTACAGCGTGTTGTCGTGGACCTGGAGACCGAACGGCCGCCAGTCGCCGGGGCTCGCGCACCCCGGGTCCGGGATCGGGACCGTCGCCCGGGGCGCCGCGGCGGTGGCTCCGGTCGCGTCGAAGCTCACCAGGCTGCGGGAGCGGAGGTTCACCGCGTAGAGCGTGGCCCCGTCCTCCGACAGGGCGAGGCCGCCGATGCTCTCCTTGCCCGGCGCGTCGGTGAATCCGGGATCCTTGATCAGGTGCGCGGTGTCGTGCCGTGTCACCGCGGCGTCCGGCACCTGCGCGAACAGCCGCGGCGCGCCCGAGCCGTCGACCGGCACCGTGTAGACGGCGCCCCCGCCCTGCGGGCCGTAGGCGGTGTACCGGCGGGCGAACGCGCTCTGGAACAGCCGGGTCCGGTCCTTGTCGTACGCCAGCCCGAACGTCGTGCCGACCTGGTCCTGCGTGGCCAGCGTGGTCGGGCACGCCGTGTCCGTGGGGCAGGTGCCGCGGACCTTCGTCCCGAACGCCACGAGCGCCCGCTCGTCGGTCCCGCCGGCGCCGTTGTGGACGGGCACGAAGTACCGCGTGTCCGGCAGCGCGTAGTCGGCCGGGTCCCACACCCCCGTGACCACCGAGGCGTCCTTGCCGTCCGACACGTCCACGAAGGACGTGAAGCTGTCGAAGTGGTTCTCCGCCGTCGACGCGGGTGCCGCCCTCAGATGGCCGTCGTACGGTGCCGGAACGCTGACGTCGACGCGGTAACGGCCGCCGCTCAGCACGTCCGAGGCGGGTACCACGACCTTTCCGGTGGCGTCCGTGACGCCGGTGACATGGTGTCCGGCGGGGTCGGAGACCTCGATCTTCATGCCCCGCTGGGGCACGTCCATCGTCGCGTTGAGCACGCCGGTGCCGAAGAAGTCGCGCAGCACCTCGACCGTCAGCGTGCCGTCGGCGGCGGCCGAGGACGGTGCGGACGTCGCTCCCACGGCGCCGCCCGCCAGTAAGAGGACCGACAAGCCCGTTCGCGCGAGCGGATCCCTGAATCTCCAGGCCGACCGGCGTGAGTCTCTTCCGACTCGTTTCATGGCATCACACTCCACGGAAAAGAAAAAAGGCCCACCGCTGTGGGGTGGGCCGCTTTGTGGTGAGCGTTCGGGATATCACCGGCACGCCGTAAGCATCGCGGGCGAGGAAAAGCGAACGTGCGTGCGCAGCCTTCGGCAGGCCTGCTCTGCGTCGCCGGTTCCCGCAGCTCAGTCACGTCGTCCTCGCCCCCGCCGCCGACCCGCCCGGCCTTCGTCGCGGGCAGCGCGCGATATTCTATGCACCGAAGTCTCGCCGCCACAGCCACATCCCTGAAATCCGCCGGGACCGCGAGATTCACCGAGCGGCGGGGAACGACACTCGGAAAAATGTGCGACAGCGCCACGATGGCCGGATCCGGCCAGTATCGAATATCAAACGCCCGTACGACATTTCCGGGAAATGGCCCCCACGCAGGGAGATCGGCCGGGCGGCGGATCCTGTCGCCCGACGCCACCTGACCCGCGGCGGGGCGGACCGCGTGGCGGGTGGCCGGTCGTCGTCGGTCGTCGGTCGTCCGTCAGGGCCCGTCCGCGGGCACGGGCGAGAGCCGGTATCCGCCCTCACGGAGGACGACACGGCCGGCGGTGGGCGATGCGAAATGCGTGCCCAGTACGAGTGTGTCGGTCCCGGCCAGCGAGGCGAGCAGTGCGCGGCGCGTGGTCTCGGACCGCCGCGGGTCGATGTCGACGCAGGCGCCGATGCCGGGGTGGGCGAACTGCACCGGGTGGTGGACGCAGTCGCCGGTGATCAGCGCCGTCCGGTCGCGGCCGGTCAGCTCGACGGCGATATGGCCGGGGGTGTGGCCGGGGGTGGGCAGCAGGCGCAGACCCGGGACGACGTCGACGCCCTCGGCCGGGATGTCGACGAGGTCGAGCAGTCCCGCCTCCTCCACCGGGAGCACCGAGTCGCGGAACATCTGCGCGCGCGCCTCCTCCATGTCGTACCCGGCCCAGAACTCCCGTTCGGTGCGGGAGGTCAGGTACCGGGCGCGCGGGAAGGTCGGAGTCCACTCGCCGTCCGCCTCCCGTGTGTTCCAGCCGACGTGGTCGGCGTGCAGGTGGGTGAGGATCACCAGGTCGACCGAGTCCGGAGGGAATCCGGCGGCGGTGAGGGCCCGGAGGTAGTCCGTGTCCAGGTCGTGCCAGGCGGGGTTGGCCCGTTCCTTGCCGTTGCCGATGCCGGTGTCGACCAGGACCCGCAGGCCGCCGAGGGTGAACGCGAAGCTGTGGCTGTCGAGGCGGAGGGTCCCTTCGGCGTCGGCGAAGTGCGGGCGCAGCCAGTCCTCGGCGGTGACGAGATCCGGGGTGGCGCCGGGCAGCAGCCAGGCACCGGTGGCGGGCGGCAGCGGGATCTCGTCGACGCGGTGGACGGTGACGTCACCCAGGGTCCAGGAAGGGGCGGGGGCCGGTCGGTCGGCCGGTGCGGTGCTCATGGTCGCTCTGTCCTTCGGTTCTCGTCCGGTTCTTGTCCGGTTCTTGTCCGGTTCTTGGTCCGGTTCTTGGTCCGGTTCTCGTCACGGCAGGCAAGTCGCCGGTGCGCGGGCGGGCCGGGCTTCCCTCCCGCCGGCCTTCGGCGCACGGAAGTCCTGCTCTTAAAGCTATGGGTTTGCGTTAGGTCACGGTAGCGCCTACGGTGGGCTAACGCAAAGATTTCGCTTTTGGTGTCGGAGTGCGCGCTTCGCCGCTCCGCTCCGGCGCGAAGGCCGCAGCCCACACGGACTTCATTCCGAGCGACCTTCAGCCCAGAGCGACCTTCAGCCCGAGCATCCTTCAGTCCAAGCAGAGGAGATCCATGCCCTTCGGAGACATCACCCCGTCCGAAGCGGCCCGCTGGGCCGCCCGCGGCGGGCTCCCGCTGCCGGCCGACCGCCACGGCGCGGTCGCGGCCACCGCGAGCCACATCCACTCCGTCGTCGCGGTCCTGCGCGAGCTGGACTTCGGCGACACCCCGCCCGCCCCCGCCTACCGAGCGGCGCAGGAGGCGCACGATGCAGCCGTATGAACTCTCCCTGACGGCTGCCGCCGCCGCGATCAGGTCCCGGCAGCTGTCCCCCGTCGAGCTGACGGACTCCGTCCTGGACCGCATCGCGCAGCGGGAGCCGCACCTCGGGGCCTATGTCACCGTCACCGCCGAGCGCGCCCGCGCGAGCGCACGCGCGGCCGAACGCGAGATCGCGGCAGGCCGCCACCGCGGGCCGCTGCACGGCATCCCCATGGGCGTCAAAGACCTGATCGATGTCGCGGGCGTGGCGACGACGGCCAGTTCCCGGGTCCGCGCGGGCCACCGCGCGCAGGCCGACAGCACGGTCGCGGCGCGCCTGGCGGAAGCCGGTGCGGTCCTGCTGGGCAAGACACACACGCACGAGTTCGCCTACGGCCTGACCACCCCGCAGACCCGCAACGCCTGGGACCAGGGCCGGATCGCGGGCGGCTCCAGCGGCGGGTCCGCCGTGGCCGTCGCCGCCGGAACGGCGACCTTCGCGCTGGGCACCGACACCGGCGGTTCCATCAGGGTGCCCGCCGCGCTCAACGGAGTGGTCGGCCTCAAGCCGACGTACGGGCTCCTGCCCCGCCGCGGCGTCACGTCCCTGTCCTGGTCGCTGGACCATGTCGGCCCGATCACCCGCACCGCCGGGGACGCGGCCCTGGTCCTGGCCGCGCTGACCGCGCACGATGCCCGCGATCCCGCCTCCGTTCCCGCACGGGCACAGGCACAGGCACAGGCCACGGACTACCGGCCGGACGCGGGGACGGACCTGGCCGGTCTGCGCGTCGGTGTGCCGCGCACCTACTACTTCGACCATGTCGGTCCCGAGACCGAGGCCGCCGTCCGGCTTGCCGTCGACCGGCTCCAGGCCCTCGGGGCACGTCTCGTCGAGGTGGAGATCCCCATGACGCGCTACATGCAGGCCACCCAGTGGGGCCTGATGGTGCCCGAGGCCACCGCGTACCACGAGGACACCCTGCGCACCGCTCCCGAGCTCTACCAGCCCGATGTCCGCATCCTTCTCGAGGCGGGCGAACTGATGACCGCCGGGGACTATCTGCGCGCACAGCGTTCCCGCACCCTCATGCGACAGGAGTGGGCCCGTCTGTTCCGGGACGTCGACCTGATCGCCGCCCCCACCGTCCCGATGACCGCCGTCAGGGCCGGCGAGGAGACCGTCACCTGGGCCGACGGCACGGTCGAGAGCGTCTCCGACGCCTATGTACGCCTGTCCTCGCCCGCCAACATCACCGGCATGCCGTCCCTGTCCGTACCGGTCGGCCAGGACGCGGCGGGGTTGCCCGTCGGCATGCAGCTTCTCGGGCGGCCGTTCGAGGAGGACGTCCTCCTGCGGGTCGGCCACGCCTACGAGCAGACCCGGCCCGCCCGCGCTCCCGCACCGGGCCGCGCGGCTCGCCGGACGCCGCCAGACGCAATGATGTCGCTTTAAGCTGGTGCGTATGAGCAGGCAGATGGTACGGCCCGGCGGGCGCAGCGCCCGGGTCCAGGCATCGGTGCACGCCGCTGTGCGCGAACTCGCCTCCGAGGTGGGCCGCGACGCCCTGACGGTGCCGATGATCGCCCAGCGCGCGGGCGTGACGCCCTCGACGGTCTACCGCCGCTGGGGGGACCTCCAGGAACTGCTGTCGGACGTGGCGGTCGAGCGTCTGCGGCCCGAGACCGCGCCCGGGGACCACGGCACCCTGTCGTCCGACCTGACCGTCTGGGCCGAGCAGTTCCTGGACGAGATGTCCTCACCGGCCGGCCGCGCCTACGTCCGCGACGCCCTGCTCGGCGACCCGGACGGCGGCAACGCCGGCCAGTGCTCCGCCTACGCCGCCGAGCAGATCGGAGTCGTCCTCGGCCGGGCGGCGGAACGCGGGGAGGAGACACCCGGCGTCGAGACGGTCGTCGACCATGTCGTCGCCCCTCTGATGTACCGCATCCTCTTCCGCCCGGACGGGCTCGACACCGCGTACGCGCGCCGGCTCGTGGCAGCGGTCCTCGGTCCGGCCGACGGGTCCGGACCGGCCGGTGGGTCCGGGCCCGCGCATGCCGGGCGGGACGGGGCGGCCTGAGGCGCCTCTGTCACGGAGGCCGCCCGATCGGGGCGACGGGGTCAGCCGCGGCGGCCGGGCAGCATGGTCAGCGCCTGGGAGCGCCGTGCGACGAGGTCGTCGTAGGTGCCGTCGCGCTCGGCCCAGCGGTGCGCGAGGGCGCCCTGCACGAGGATCTCGTGCGGGGTGGGGTCCTGTGCGAGCAGGCGCATGGCCTCGGTGGCGAAGCCGTCCAGGGGCAGGGCGTGCGGGTTCACCTTCTCCTGGCCCGCTGTGGCGACGGCCGGGGGGACGAGTTCGACGACGCCGACGCCGGTGCCGTCGAGCTGTGCGCGCAGTGCCTCGGAGTAGGCGTGCACCGCGGCCTTGGAGGCGGCGTAGCTGGGCATGGGCGGGAAGGGGAGGAAGGCGATGCCGGAGGTGACGGTGACGAAGGTGCCGGAGCCGCGCCGTACCAGGTGCGGGGTGAAGGCGTCGATGACCCGGATGGTGCCGAGCAGGTTGGTCTCGATCGTCGTCGCCGCCGTCTCGAAGTGCGCGGGATCGCGCAGGTCCTCCAGGAGCATGACGCCCGCCATCGTCACCACCGTGTCCAGCTCGGGGTGACGGGCGAGCACGGTGTCACGGGCGGATGCGACGGAGGCGCCGTCGGTGACGTCGACGCGGATCGTGCCGAAGCCTTCATCGGCGAGTCCGGCGAGGGCCCGCGGGTCGCGGCCGCCGACGGCCACGGTGCTGCCCGCCGCGGCGAACCGCCGGGCGAGCTCGCGCCCGATGCCGGAGGTTCCGCCGACGACGAGAACGGTGCGGTCGGAGAGATCCACTGGGTCTTCCCTTCGGAAGGCGCCGCCGGTGTCCGGTGCCGCGGCGCGGACGGTGGTGTTCGCTGTCCGCCTCGAACCGGTGCTTCCGGTACGAGACAGCACCGGCGCTTCCGGTACGAGACGACACCGGTGCTTCCCGCAGTCTCGACGGCATGCGCGGGTCGTGGCAGGGCTCCCTTCTTCCCTGGTCCTGTCAGGGCCCCCGCTGCGCCACGCGTTCCGCATTACGGTGTCGGTATGAAGGGTGTCGGTATGAAGGACGAGGAATCCGGCAACCGGCTCGGCAGTTATCTCCGCGCCCGGCGTGAGCTGGTCTCCCCGGCCCAGGCGGGGCTCCCGCCCGGGGGCAACCGCCGCGTCCCGGGCCTGCGGCGTGAGGAGGTCGCCCTGCTCGCCGGGATCAGCCCCGACTACTACCTGCGTCTGGAACGGGGACGCGACAGGAACCCCTCGCCGCAGGTCCTGGAATCGCTCGCGCGTGTCCTGCGGCTCGATGCCGTCGAACGGACCTGTCTCCTCGGCCTCGCGACGGCGCGTCCCAGGGCGCCGCGCCGCAGGCGTCCCGAACACGTACCGGCGCGGGTGCACGAGCTGCTCGCCCACCTCCAGGTGCCCGCGTTCGTCGAAGGGCGCGCGTTCGACGTGCTGGCCTCCAATGCCATGGCCATCGCGCTCTCCCCCCGTCTGCGGCCCGGCGAGAACCGGCTTCGTTCTCTTCTTCTCGATCCCGAGGAGCGGGCGTTCCAGCAGGACTGGACGCGAGCGACCGCCGATGCCGTCGCCGCCCTCCGCGTCACCGTCGGCGACGACACGGACAACCCCCGGTTCGTCGAGCTGGTCGGGGAGCTGGCACTGTCCAGCCAGCGGTTCCGCGTCCTGTGGGCCCGCCACGACGTCCGCGCCCTCGACGGAGGCACGGCCACGGTCCACCACCCCGTCGTCGGTGAACTGCGCCTGCACCGCGACAAGTTCCCCGTCGACGATGTCATCCTCGTCGTCTACTACCCGGACAAGGGCGGCGAGAGCGACGAGAGGCTCCGGCTACTCGCCGCGCTCTCCCCCGCGGACCCCGCCCGGACGGCTCACGGCGGACCGGCGGACGGCCGGCACCCCGGCACACCCTGACGGACACACACACCTTTGCTGCGGCGTCCCGCTCACCGCGACCGCGTGGACCGGCCGCGCCCGGCGGACGTGTACGCCTCCCAGTCGGCGTTTCCGCCCGCGCCCATGACTCCGGTGGCGTCCGCGAGGTCGGCGGCGGGTGTGCGCCTCATCTCCCGGCGGGCGACATGGGAGACGAGGGCGGGGAACAGGGGGCGCAGCGGCTGGCACCAGCGCAGCCAGGGGGGTGCGTAGACACGGGCGGCGCGGTGTGCGACACCGGCGGTGAGCCAGGCGGCGACCTGCTCGGGCGTGTGCACGCGGCGGGCGAACCGCGGCTGGTGGGAACGCAGGGCGCGCAGTACCGGGTGGTCGTCGATGCCGGTGAGCATGTCGGTGCCGGTCCAGTGCAGGTAGGCGATGCCGACCGCGATCCCGTCGGGTTCGGCCTCGCCGCGCAGGGCCTGCGCGAAGGACTCGGCGCCCGCCTTGGAGGCGCAGTACGCGCTCATCATGGGGGCCGAGCCGAACGCGGCGGTGGAGGCGATCTGGAGGAAGTAGCCGTGCGTGCGGGCGAGCTGCGGCAGGAAGGCTCGCGCGGTGTTGGCGGAGCCGGTGAGGTTGACGTCGATGACGCGCCTCCACAGTCCGGCGTCGGTCAGCCGGAAGGGGCCGCCGGCCGCGACGCCCGCGTTGGCGACGACCACGGACGCGGCTCCGAGCCGGTCCGCCACCTGCCGCGCGGCCTCGTCGAGCGCCTCCGGCTCGGTGACGTCGCACTCGACGCACAGGCTCGGGGTGCCGAGCGAGGCCGCGGCGACGCGCAGGGACTGCGCCTCGCGGCCGAGCAGGGCCATGTGCATCCCGGCTGCGGACAGGTGCCGGGTCAGGGCCGCGCCGATGCCGCGGGCCGCTCCGGTGACGACGGCGACGCGGCCCCGCAGGGGCGGGACGTGAGCTGCCGCGGTGCCGGACCGCGGCTCTGGGGTGAGGTGCATGTGGGGCCCTCGCTCCGGACCGTACGCGGTGGGGGGACGGGACGTGCCGTGGGTGGTGGGCACGCCCGGCGTCGCTGGGACGCGTCAGTGGCGACGGGTACCCGGGCGGCTCGCGCGTACACGTCCCGCCCCGCTGCCCCGGCTCGGCGGACCCTGAGCGCGCGGGCGGGGACGTCGGTCCGTGCCCGACCGTCCCGGCCCCCGTGCTCGCCGGGCCGGTCCCGCCGCCCCGGTTCCGGCCCGGCGGGCGGGGGCCGCTTCCACGGTGGCGTACGTGCCGGGCACGGTGCGGTGACAGGTGCCGCCGCCGCTCCTCGGTCGCGGTCACAGGCCCACGTCCCGGCTGCGGATGTCCTCGATGGACTCCCGGCGGACCAGCAGCCGGGCGAGGCCGTCGCGTACGGCGACCACGGGCGGGCGGCCGACCAGGTTGTAGCCGGAGGCCATGGACAGGTGGTAGGCGCCGGCCGCGGGGAGCGCGAGGAGGTCGCCGGGGCGGACGTCGGCGGGGAGTCCGGCGTCGCAGGCCACGATGTCGCCGGCCTCGCAGTGCCGTCCCACCACGGTGACCCGCGCCGGGGCCGCCGTGCTGTTCCGGCCGGTCAGGCGGGGTGCGTAGCGGACGCCGTACAGGGCGGGCCGGGGGTTGTCGCTCATGCCGCCGTCCACGGCCACGAACACCTTCCCGCCCGAGTGCTTCACGGCCAGGACGCGGTACAGGGCGATTCCGGCCGGACCGGCGATCGCCCGCCCCGGTTCGATGACCAGCCGGGGGACGGGGAGTGCGGCCGAGGCGCACGCGTCGGCGAGTTCGGTGCGGACCCTGCGTGCCAGCGACGCCGGGTCGAGGGCGTCGTCGCCGGGCCGGTAGGCGATGGCGTGGCCGCCGCCGAGGTCGAGTTCGGGCAGGACCAGGCCGTGCTGGTCGTGCAGGCGGGCCATCAGGCCGACCATGCGGCGTACGGCCGCGAGATACGGCTTGACGCCGGTGATCTGCGAGCCCAGATGGCAGTGCAGGCCGGTGAGGCGGAGCTGGGGCTGGCCGAGGATGCGTGCGATGGCGTGCTGGGCGTAGCCGTCCGCGATGGACAGCCCGAACTTCTGGTCGTCCGTGCCGGTGCGGATCTTCTCGTGGCCGCCCGCGCTGATGCCGGGCACCACCCGCACCATGACCTTCTGGCGGCCGCTCGGGCCCACGGCGGCGGCCAGCCGGGCGATCTCCGAGGGGCTGTCGATGACGATACGGCCGACACCCAGCCGGAGAGCCGTCTCCAGGTCCCGGGGGGACTTGGCGTTGCCGTGGAGCACCATCCGCTCCGGCGGGAAGCCCGCGGTGACCGCGAGCTCCAGTTCGCCGGCCGAGCAGACGTCGAGACCGAGGCCCTCCTCGTCCATCCAGCGGACCATGGCCCGGCACAGGAACGCCTTGGCGGCGTAGAGGACTTCGGCGTCCGGGAAGGCGTCCCGGTAGGTCCGGCAGCGGTGCCGCACCTCGGCCTCGTCGAGGACGTAGACGGGCGTGCCGAAGCGGTCGGCGATCTCCGCGAGCGGTACTCCGCCCACGGCCAGGTCGCCGGGGCGGGGCTCGGTGGTCGAGGCGGGCCACACCCGCGGCGCGGCGGGCGTCTCGGGGAGGGCGGGTTCGTGAACGGTGGTCATCGCCTGCTCTCCTCTCGGCCGACGCGCTGGGCCGGGGCGGTCAGTGCCGCTTCCAGGACGGCCGGCGCCGGGCCGGCCGGGCCCGGGGGCGGGGCCGTGAACAGCGGGTCGATCGTGACGGTGACGGCGCCGAGCGGTGCGGCCAGTGCGCGCAGCGCGGGCTCGGCGAGGCGGATCCAGGCCTGACCGGCGCCGAGCGTCGTGGTGAGCCTGCGCTCGGAGGTGAAGCCGACGGCCGTGCGGTCGCCGAGCGGGGTGCGGAAGAGGCGGGCCGCGCAACCGCGGGGGCCCGGCCGGACCGGGACGTACAGGGGGCCGGCCGGGGACCGATCGGACGGCTCGGGGTCCTCGGCGGACAGGAGTTCTTCCATGGAATACCTCCGGAAAGGGAGCTGAGAGGCCCCGGACGCGGGGAGGCTGACCGGGGCTCGCCATCGACGTTATGCCCGCCCGCGCCCGGTCCCGGCCGTCCCTGACGAGATGTTGACCGGGAGCGGGGGGACCTTGACGCGATGGTGACGCGCCTGGTGGGCGGCTGTCCGAGGGACCGCCGCAGGAAGCCGGACGCCGTACGCCGCCGGAGCCGGGGCGGCCGCGGCCGTCCGGCCGCCTCGGAGCGGGTCATCGGTGAGCCGTCGCCGCCCGCGGGGTCCGCGGGACGCACGGCCCGGTGCCCGCCTGCGCGTGCCCCGGGGGCCGGAAGGACATCCGGGCACGTCCCTCTGGGACTCTTGTTTTGCTCGTCACCACTTCTATAGGTTCGCCTGAAATCGGCCACGGACGAGTGGAGCGGATGTGCACCCCCAACAGGACCGGTACAGAGCCGAGTTATCCGGTCGGCGGACAGCCTGCTCCTTTCCCGCCGGGGTCCCCGGGCTGATCAGGGAGGCGGCCGGCGGCAGGCCCGACGCCGTCGCCGTCGAATGCGCGGGCGAGAGCCTGACCTATCGTCAACTAGAGCTTTGGTCCGACGAGTTGAGCCGTCTTCTGGGTGCCGAGGCGCCGCCGGGGCGGCCGGTGGCGGTGGCCGTTCCGCGGGGTGTGCACCTGCTCGTGGCGCTGCTCGCCGTCTGGAAGGCGGGGCTCTCCTATCTCCCGCTGGACGCGGACGATCCACCGGAGCGCCTGCGCCGCGTGCTGGACGTGTCGCGCAGCACGCTGGCGCTGGTCACCGACGCCACGCGGAGCCGTGTGGCCGGACCGGGACTGCGCACCGTCACCGTGCCCGCGCGGTTCGAGGGCGCCGCTGACGCGGAACCGGCGCCGCTCCCGCCGGTCTCCGCCGAGCAGCCCGTCTACGTGCTGTTCACCTCGGGGTCGACGGGGACGCCCAAGGGGGTAGTCCTGGCGAGCACCGCCCTCGCCAACCGCCTGGTGTGGATGCGCGACGCCTACGGGGTGGGGCCGGGGGACCGCGTCCTGCAGAAGACACCGGTCACGTTCGATGTGTCGGGCTGGGAACTGTGGCTCCCTCTGATCTCCGGTGGCACATGTGTCCTGCTGCCGCCCGAGGAGCATCGCGACCCGGGACTGGTGGCGCGCGCCATCCGGCAACAGGGCATCACCCTCTGCCATTTCGTCCCCACCATGCTCCGTGAGTTCCTCCGGCATCGCGACGCGGCCCGCTGCACCTCCCTGCGGCACGTCTACTGCAGCGGTGAACCGCTGCCGCTGGAAGTGGCGCGCACCTGTGTGAACACCCTCCCCGCCGCGTTGCACAACCTCTACGGCCCCACCGAGGCCGCCATCGACGTCAGCCACTGGACGGTCCCGGCCTCGGCACCGGACATCGAACGCGTCCTCATCGGCCGGCCGGTCGACAACTGCACCCTGCTCGTCGTCGGCGAGGACGGCCGCACGGTTCCCCGGGGCGGCGAGGGCGAGTTGTGCATCGGGGGCGTGCCCCTGGCCCTCGGCTATCTCGACGATCCGGAGCGGACCGCCCGCGCTTTCGTGCCCGCCCCGGCCGGTTCCGCCGTCCGCCGGATGTACCGGACGGGCGACCGGGTGCGGCTGGGCGAAGGGGGCCTGGAGTACCTGGGACGGACCGACGACCAGGTGAAGATCCGCGGGCAGCGCATCGAGCCGCAGGAGATCGAGCACCATCTGCGCTCCCATCCTTCGGTGGAGGAAGCCGTGGTGGTGGCGGTCCGGACCGGTGAGGACACCGCACTCGTGGCCTGGGTCCGCGGGGCCGGTGCCGACGTCTCCTCGCGCGCGCTCACCTCCGCGCTGCGCACCCATCTCGCCTCCGTCCTGCCCCCCGCGTACGTGCCCGCGCACTATGCGCCGCTCGACGAAGTCCCCCTGACCAGCAGCGGCAAGCTGGACCGGGCCGCGTTGCGCTCGCGCGCCGCGCAGCGCCTCGGCACCGGGCGGATGGCGTCCGGCTCCCGGCACGTACCGTCGGCGGGGCGGCCCCTGCTGGCGGCCCTGCTGCGGGAACGCGACGCCCGTACCGGCACGGCCACGTCCCGCGAAGACTCCCGCTGACCGGACGGCCGTCCGCCGTCGGAATGCCGACGCGCCCCCGGTCGTCCGCCTCCTCCTCTCATCCCGGCCGCTCCCCCACCCATGGGGGCAGGCCCCCACGCGTCACCCGCGCCACATCCCGGCGCCCACACGATCTGGAGCCGTCCCATGCCGGTCCACCCCCCGCGACAGCAGCAGACCGAGGAGTGTCCCCCTCCCCGGACCGCATTCGACCTGGTGGCCCAGCAGGCCTCCCGCCGGCCCGGCGCGACCGCGGTGATCTCCGGTGAACACCGCACCTCGTACGAGGAGTTGATGGTTCTCGCCGCCGGGATCAGCGCCCTCCTGCCGACCGCTCCGGGAAGCCGGACGGGCATCTGTATGGGCCGCGACGAGCGCACGGTGGCCGCCTTCCTGGGGGTGTGGCGGGCAGGCGGTTCCTGTGTGGCCCTCGATCCCGCGCTCCCGCCGTCCCGGCTGGCTCACATGGTCCGCGCCGCCGGGATCCGCGAGGTGCTCACCACCGCCGTACTGGCACCCGTCGTCGCCGCGGCCGGAGCGCGCCCCCTGATCGTCGACGGTGTCGCGCACCGGGACGCCGCGGGCGGTCCCGCCCCGCGTCCGGCACCGCCCGGCGAAGAGGCGTACGTCCTGTTCACGTCGGGCTCCACCGGCGTTCCCAAGGGCGTGGTCATCCCGCACCGCTCCGTCCTCGCCCTCCTGCGGTGGATGAGCCGCACGATCGCACCCGCGCACCTGGCGGTGGGGCTGGCGTCCGCGTCGCTGTCCTTCGACGCGTCCGTCCACCAGATCTTCGGCCCGCTGTGCGCCGGAGGAAGCGTCGTCCTCGCCGACGACGTCCTGGCGCTGCCCGATCTGCCCGCGCGCGACGAGATCACCATGATCAGCGCGCCGCCGTCCGCGCTCGCGATGCTGCTGGAGCGCCCGCTGCCGCCGGGGGTGCGCCGGGTCAACGCCGGTGCGGAGCCGGTGCCGCGCCCGCTGGTCGACCAGCTGTACGCGCAGCCCGGTGTGGAGGCCGTGGTCAACCTCTACGGGCCCACCGAGTGCACCGTCTTCTGCGCCACCCACCCGATAGGCCGCCACGAGACGGGCACGCCGCCCATCGGCACGGCCGTCGCGGACTGCGAGCTGACGGTGCGCGACGCTGGGCAGCGCGTGGTGCCGGACGGGACAGCGGGCGAACTGTGGGTCGCCGGGCCGCTGGTGGGGCTCGGCTACCTGGGGGATCCCGAGGCCACGGCGGCGAGCTTCGTCGCCGATCCCGCCGCACCGGGCGGCACGCGCTACCGGACGGGCGACCTGGTGCGGCGCACGAACGGCGTCCTGCACTACCTCGGCCGTCTCGACGAGCAGGTCAAGGTGCGCGGCTTCCGGGTCGAGCCCGGTGAGGCCGAGGCGGTCCTCGCGACGCTGCCGGGCGTACGCCACGCCGTGGTCCTCGCCCGTCCGGACGGCACCGGGGCACACACGCTGCACGCGCACGTGGAGACGGGCGGCACCGCTTCGGCGCCACCGGCCGAGGAGGAGATCCTCCGCGTGCTGCGGGACCGCCTCCCGCACTACCTCGTGCCGTCCCGCGTCCTGGTGACGGACCGCCTGCCGCGCAGCAGCAACGGGAAGGTCGACCGCAAGGCGCTCGCGGCCGTGCTGCCTGCCGCCGAAACGGCGGAGCCGGGCGAGGCCGCGCGGCCGGGAGCGGAGACACGGCTGGCGGCGATCGTCGCCGAGGTGCTCGGCCTCGCCCGGCCGGTGGGCCGCACCGACCGCTTCGACCTCCTGGGAGGACACTCCCTGGCCGCCGCGCGTGTCCTCGCCCGGGTCCGCGCCGAGTGGGGAGCGGCCGTCCCGCTGGGCGCCTTCCTCTCCGAGCCGACCGTGGCGGCGCTGGCCGGGCTCGTCGGCGTCGCGCCCCCGATGCCCGCGCCGTCACGGCTGCCGGACGCCGTCGCGTCCCCGCTCGGCGACATGCAGCGCGAACTCTGGCGGACCCGGCAGATCAGCCCGGAGCCCGGCGTCACCACGGAGGCGTTCGTGCTCGGCGTCGACGGCGCCGTCAGCACCGACGCGATCCGTACCGCCCTCGACGCGGTCGTCCTGCGGCACGAGGCCCTGCGCACCGTCGTCCGCGAGTCCGGCGGGGGCCCGGTGGCCCATGTGCTGCCCGCGGCACCCGTGCCCTTCACCGAGCACGAGGCGGCACACCGCACGGCGCAGGAGACGGAAGCGCTCCTGGACGCCGCGGCCCGGCAGGTCTTCGCGCCCGACGACACACCGCTGCTGCGCGCCACGCTCGTCCGTACCGCCCCGGACCGTGCCCGGCTGGTGCTCGCCGTGGACCATCTGGCCTTCGACGGGTGGTCGGGCGGCCTGCTCCTGGAGGAGCTCGCCGCGGCGCTCGGCGGTCGGCCCGTGCCGGAACCGGCCGTGCAGCTCGGTGACGTGGCGCGCTGGGAGGAGCAGGTGCACACGCTCTCCTCCGCGGCCGACCGCGCGTTCTGGCGCGACGAGCTGCACGGGTCCCTGCCTCCGTGGGACCTCGCTCGCCGGGCCCGCGCGGGTACGCCCGCCCACCGGGGTGCCCGGCTGGTCCGCCCTCTGCCGTCCGGGACCGCCGCCGCCGTACGGGACCTGGCGGCCTCCTCGGGCGTCTCGGAGTTCGCGGTGCACCTGGCGGCGCTCCATGTGCTGATGGGCCACTGGACCGGCCGGCACGACCTTCTGGTCAACGTGCCGGTGGCCCGGCGTCCCGTACCGGAACTCGACCGGGTCGTGGGTCCGCTGCTCTTCGTCTCCCCGGTCCGGGTCCGCCGCGCGCCCGGCGAGAGTTTCCGCACCGTGGCCGCGCGGGCGGCACTCGCCCGCAACCGGGCGCTGGCCCACACGGCGCTCCCTGCCGCAGCGCTCGCCGAGGCGGCCGTCGCGGCCGGGCTCCCGGTCCGTCCCGGCGCGCCCCTGACGCCCGTCTCGCTCTCCATGCGTCCCGCGGAGGCGCCCGTCGAGGCCGTCGCGGGGCCGGTGACCCTGCGGGTGCTCGGCGAACGCGACACCGGCGTCGCGAGGGACGACGCCACCTTCCTCGTCAACACGACGGTGTCGGGTACCGAGATCCATCTCGTCCACGACCTCGACTGCTTCGGCGAGGCGGCGGCGGCCGCTCTGCTGGACGGGTTCCTCCAGGTCCTCGCCGAGGGCACCGCGGCGCCCGACCGCTCCTGCTCGGCCCTCGTGCTGCCCCCGCCGCCACCCGTGGTGAGAGCGGAGGATCCCGGGGAGCGGCGGCGCGTCGCGCCGTCCACCGTCGTCGAGGAGTTCCTGGCGGACACGTGGGAGCGGCTGCTGCCGGTGAAGGACGTGGCGGCCTCCGACTCGTTCTTCGACCTCGGGGGAACCTCGCTGACGGCGATGCGGGTCGCCGGTGAGATCTGGGACGCGCTCGGGGTCGACGTGTCGGTGCGCACGGTGTTCGCCCTGCCGGTGCTGCGCGAGCTGGCCGCCGAGGTCGAACAGCGGGCGCTGGCCGCACTGGACGCGGCTCAGGACCCGGCGGACGAGGAGGGCACGTCATGAACGACACGACGGCCGCGGCCTCGGGCACCGACCAGGACCGCTTGCGCGCCCTGCTGTCCGCCCGCAGGTCGCGGGGTCCGCAGGAGGCTCCGCCGCGGCAGGAGGGCCCCGTACCGCTGAGCCCCGCGCAGCAGGCGATGTGGCTCGCCTCCCAGCTCCAGCCGGACAGCAGCGCGTATCTGGTCCCGGTCCTGCTGCGGATGAGCGGCCCGCTGGACGGCCCGGCGCTGCGGGCGGCGCTGCGGGCGCTCGCGGAACGGCACGACGTGCTGCGCAGCACCGTCGACGCGTCGGGCCCGTCCCCTGTCCTGGTCACCGGTCCGGCCTCCGCGGTCCCCCTGGACTTCGTGGACCTCCGGGACGCCCCGGATGCCGGGGCCGAGCTCGACCGGCTGGTCCAAGACCATGTGCGGCGGCCGATCGCGCCCGAACACGAATGCCCGCTGCGCGTCGCCTGCTTCCGCCTCGGCGAGCAGGAGCACGCGCTGCTGCTGGTCCTGCACCATCTGGCGACCGACGCCGCCTCCAACGGCCTCCTGGTCTCCGATCTGGCCGCGCTCTACACCCACCACCTGGGACAGGGACCCCTTCCCCCGCGCCCGCCGCAGTACGCGGAAGCCGTCGCCGACCGGTCCGGCGACCTGACGGAGCGTCATGCCCCGTGGTGGACAAAGCGGTTGAGCGACGCGTGCCCCGTGCTGGAGCTGCCCGCGGACCGCCCCGCCCGGCCGGTCCCCTCCGACGCGGGCGACGGCGTCCCCCTCGCCTTCCCACCGGACCTCAGGGCACGCCTCGCCGCCCTCGCCGCCGACAACGGTGTCACCCTGTTCATGGTGCTGCTGGCCGGCTGGCAGGCGCTGCTGGCCCGGGTGTCCGACAGCGAGGACATCTCCGTCGGCGTCCCGGACGGCGGGCGGCACTCGGCCCGCGCCGGACAGGCCGTCGGCCCGTTCGTCAACACGGTCGTGATGCGGACGGTCCTGTCCCCCGCGTGGTCGGGCCGGCGCCTGCTGGCCGAGGTGCGCGACGTCGTGCTCGACGCGCTGAGCCGGGCGGACGTCCCCTTCGAACGCGTCGTGCGGGACGTGCGCGCCGCACGCGCGGAAGCCGCCGCGCCCCTCTTCGACACGATGGCGAACCTGTACGTCCGGCCCGGCCCCACCCGCCTCTTCCCCGGCCTCACCACGCGGTTCACCGAGATCGCGACCGGCGCAGTCAAGGCCGAGCTGGCGCTGCACTGCTTCGAGGAGGGCGCCGAGGGCCCTTTGAGCGGGGTGCTGCAGTACCGCCGCGAGCGCTTCGACGCCGCGACGGCGCGACGGCTCGCCGACTCCTATCTGCGCGTACTGACGGCGCTGGCCGAGGACCCCGGGCGGACCGTCGGCGACCTGCTCCCGACGGACCCGGAGGAGGGCGTCCTGTACGGGCCGGTCCGCGGCTATCCGACGGAGCCCGTGCCCGAGCTGGTGGCGCGCTGGGGACGGACCGCACCCGGGCGGGCGGCGGTCGTGGCGGAGGACGGCTCCCTGACCTACGGCGAACTGGACGCACGGGCCACCCGCGTCGCCGCCGCCCTGCTCGCCGCCGGAGTCCGTGCCGGTGAGCCGGTGGGGGTGCTGGCCGAGCGGGACGTCCACCTGCCCGTGGCGCTGCTCGGTGTGCTCAAGGCCGGCGCGGCCTTCGTCCCCCTGGAACCCGCCCATCCCGACGAACGGCTCGCCCGTACCGTGGCGGCGTCCGGGGCGCGATGCGTGCTGACCCGCCGGTCGTCGGCCGGCCGTGTGCGGGCGGCGCAGGCACTGGTCACCGAGGACGTGTCCACCGCGGACGGCGGCGACGGCCGGTCACGGCCGGGCCCGCAGGTGCGCGAGGACCAGCTCGCCTACCTCATCTTCACGTCCGGGACGACCGGCACGCCCAAGGGCGTCGGGGTGGAACACCGTTCCCTCACCCACTATCTGCACGCCGCCCTGGAGCGGATCGACGGGCACGGCCGGTCCTTCGCCCTGCTGTCCACGGCGGCGGCCGACCTCGGGTACCTCTCCCTGTTCGGGGCGCTGGTGAGCGGCGGCACGCTGCATCTGCTGGAGCGCGAGCGTGCCATCGACCCCGTCGGCCTCGCCGCGTACTTCGCCGCCCATCCGGTGGACGTCGTCAAGATGGTGCCCAGTCATCTCGAACTCCTCGCGGCGCACGGCGACCTGGCCCAGGTGCTGCCCCGCCGTGTCCTGGTGCTCGCCGGGGAGGCGTGTCCGCCCGAGCTCGTCGTGCGGGTGCGGGCGGCGCGGCCCGCTCTGCGGCTGCACAACCACTACGGTCCCACCGAGACGACCGTCTCCGTCCTCGGATGCGAGCCCGCCGGCACCGGTGACCCGGGGGCCGCCACCTCCGTACCGCTCGGGACGCCGTTCCCCGGCGCCGTCTGCTACGTCGTCGACCGCGCCGGCCGGCCGGCACCGACGGGCACGGCGGGAGAACTCTGGATCGCCGGTCCCGGCGTGGCCCGCGGTTACGCCGGGGACACCGAGGCCACCGAGCGCGCCTTCGTCCCCGATCCGGTCGGCGGAATGCGGCGCTGCTATCGCACGGGAGACCGGGTGCGCGTGCGCGCCGACGGTCTCCTGGAGTTCCTCGGGCGCCTGGACGACCAGGTCAAGGTACGCGGGTACCGGGTGGAACCCGGCGAGGTCGCGGCGGCCTGCCGGGCGCTGCCCGCGGTGCGCGAGGCGGTCGCGCTGGCCGTCGGCGACGCGCACCGGCGCCGCCTGGTCGCCTGGCTCGTCCCCGCCGACGACCGGGTCCCGCTCGACACGGCGGCCGTGCGTTCCGCCCTGCGCGCGCAGCTCCCCGACCACATGGTCCCCTCGGCCCTGGTCCCGCTGCCCGCGATCCCGCTGACCCCGAACGGCAAGGTGGACCGCGCGGCTCTGCCCGTACCGGAGAGTCAGCAGGTCCCAGGCGGCACCGCGCCGCGCAGCGCCGCCGAGCGGCGTGTCGCCGCGGCCTGGCAGGAGGTGCTGGAACTCCCCGGCCAGGACCTCGACATCGACGCCGACTTCTTCGCGCTGGGCGGCGACTCCCTCGGCGCGCTGCGCGCCGCCCGCCTGATCGACCCCGCTCTGCGGGTCGTGTCCCTCTTCACCCATCCCACGGTGCGGGAACTGGCGACGCTGCTCGACGATCCCTCGGCGGCGGGCACCGGGCTGCTCCAGCGGCTGGCCGGGCCTCCCGGCGGCACGTCACCGGAGCTGACCGTCGTCTGCGTCCCCTACGGGGGCGGCACCGCGGCCTCCTACCAGCCCCTCGCCCGCGAACTCGCCGCACGGCGGCCCGGTGTGCAGGTGCTCGCCGTGGAACTGCCCGGCCACGATCCCGCGCGCGCGGACGAGGAACTGCGGTCCCTCACCGACGTCGTGGCCCGGGTGCGGGACGAACTCGCCGAACGGGACGCCGGCGAGGTGCTGGTCTACGGGCACTGCGTCGGAACGGCGTCCGCGGTGGCGCTGGCCCTCGCGCTGGAGGAGACGGGACGGGAGCTCGCCGGTGTCGTACTGGGGGCGGCCTTCCCCAGCGCGCGGCTGCCCGGCCGGGTGTCCGCGCTGGTGCACCGCTGGTTCCCCGACGACCGGCGCACGTCGGACCGCGCGTACCACGACGTGCTGCGGGCGCTCGGCGGGCAGCTGGAGGAGGAGACGCGGAGCGCGGTGATCCGCGCGGTCCGGCACGACGCGCGCCAGGCGGTCGACTGGTTCACCGCCCGTTTCGACAGCCGCGCGCCGCGGCGGCTGCGGGCACCCCTGCTGTGCGTCGTGGGCGACCGCGACCGCACCACCGAACTCTTCGAGGAGCGCTACCGGGAGTGGACGGCCGTCGCCGACGACGTGTCCCTGGCGAGCATCCCGCACGCGGGCCACTACTTCCTCAAGCACCAGGCCGCCGACCTGGCCGCTCTCATCGAGGAACGACTCTCCTCGCCACCGGCCCCACGCCCCGCGCCGGCCGAGCCGGGCGGCGCCCCCGCGCGGCGCGACCTGCGCCGGTTCGGGCTCTTCGCCCTCGGCCAGACGGCGTCGATGACCGGTTCCGCGCTCACCTCCTTCGGCCTCGGCGTCTGGGTGTTCCAGAAGACGCACCAGGTGTCGTCCTACTCCGTGATCACCATGCTGGCGATGCTCCCGGCGTTCCTGGCCGCTCCTCTGGGCGGCGCCGCCACCGACCGGTGGGACCGGCGCCGGGTGCTGCTGGCGTGTGCCGTCGTGTACGGCGTCACCCTGTCCGGTCTCATCGCCGCGGCGGCGACCGGGACGCTCCGGGTGTGGGAGGTCGCGGTGTTCGCCGCGCTCACCTCGCTCACCGCCGCCTTCCAGCGGCCCGCCTATCTCGCCTCGGTGGCCCAGCTGGTGCCCAAGCCCTACCTCGCCCAGGCCAACGGCGTGGTGCAACTGGGCACCGCCCTCAGCACCCTTGTCGCGCCGGTCCTGGGCGGTGCGCTGATCAGCGTCGCCGGACTGGCCGCGGTGGTCGTCATCGACCTGGTCGCCGTGCTCGCCGGCGGGGCCGTCCTGCTGCTCGTGCGCTTCCCCGACCGGCTCTTCCGCCGCCGTCGCGAGGGGTTCCTGCCGTCCGTCACGGGCGGCTGGCGCTTCCTGGCGCGGCGGCCGCCCATGGTCGCGATGGTGCTCTTCTTCGTGGTCGTCAACTACGTCACCGCGACCACCACCGTGCTCACGGCGCCCCTCGTGCTGTCCACCGGCAGTCCCGCCGTGCTCGGCCTGGTCACCGCGGCCGGCGGACTCGGCGCCGCGGCCGGCGGCCTGGCCATGGCGTTCTGGGGCGGCACCCGGCGCCGGGCCGACGGCATGATCGGCATGACGATCGGGATGGGCCTGGCGAACGCGCTCATCGGGCTGCGCCCCGAGCCCGTCCTCATGGGGGTCGGCCTGTTCCTGTGGTGGGTGTGCAACGCCGTCCTCAACGCCCACTGGCTCGCCATCCTCCAGGCCAAGGTGGGCCTGGAACTCCAGGGCCGGGTCGTGGCCACCAACCAGATGCTCGCCACGGGGCTGATGCCGCTCGGCTTCCTGTTCACCCCCGTCCTGCTGCACCACGTCGTCGGCCCGCTCGCCGGGCACGCGCCGTTCTCTCAGATCGTCGGCGGTACGGGGCCGGGCCGGGACATGGGGCTCCTGATGGTGGGCGGCGGTCTGCTGCTGGCGCTCTGGGGCGTGCTCGGGCTGCGCTACCGCCCGCTGCGCCACATCGAGAGCCGCCTGCCGGACGTCTCGACGGCGGGCGTCGTCGCCGACGACCTCGACACGCTCCAGGACGAGGCGGACGCCCTGCTGCGCCGGAGCACCGCCTGACACCGCTGGCCCACCTGGCACGGCCGGTCCGCTCCGGCCGCGCCGCATCCGCGCCCCGCGCCTTCGCGCCCCGCCCCGACGCACCCCACGGAACCAGAAAGACGTGATCATGCACCAGCTCCTGCACAGCGACGACGCTCTGCCGGCCTCCCCTCTCTTCACCACCACCCTCACCCTGCCCGGCTGCGCCGCCGACGCCTGGGTCGTCGTGGACAGCACCGTGCACGGCCTCGCCATGGGAGGCACCCGTCTGACCGAGACCGTCGACGAGCGCGAACTGGCTTCCCTGGCACGGGCGATGACCCAGAAGCTCGCCCTGATCGACCTGCCGATCGGCGGAGCCAAGGCGGGCATCCGCCCGCGTGCGCCCCTCACGGACCGCGACGGCCTGATGCGCACCTTCGGCCGGGTGAGCCGCCCGCTGCTGCACGGCGGTGTGTATCTGGGCTGCGACCAGGGGATCACGCCCGCGGACCGCGACGCCTGCTTCGCGGCGGCCGGCTACGACCTCACCCAGGTCCCCGGCGCCACCCGGCTCGACGTGCCGTGGGAGCAGTTCTACCGGAGCATGTCCGACATCACCGGCTTCGGCGTCGCGACCGCCGCGCTGAGCACGCTGGAGGCCCAGCGGTCCACCCGTCCCCAGCGCGTCGTGGTGCAGGGCTTCGGCGCGGTGGGCCGGGCGGCGGCCCGCCATCTCCAGCGCGCCGGGCACCGCGTCGTGGCCGTCGCCGACGTCGTCGGCACCCTGGCCGATCCGGCCGGTCTCGACACGGACGGGCTGATCGCGGTGACCTCGGCGGACGGCACCGTCGACCGTACGCGGCTGCCGGACCGGGTGCGCTCCCTCGGTCCCGGCCGGGCCTGGCTCACCGTGGACGCGGACGTGCTGGTCCTCGCCGCCTCGGCCGACGCCGTCGACACCGCCTCGGTGCCGGACGTGCGCGCCCGCGTCGTCGTCGAGGGCGGCAACCTCAGCTGCGGTCCGGCGGCACGCCGCCTCCTGCGCGAGGCCGGGCACACGGTGCTGCCCGATGTGGTGGTGAACGTCGGCGGGGCCGCGCTCACCGGGGCCGTCCTCACCGGAGTCGCGCCGTCCGGGCTGCCCGCCCCCGGCCTCGCGGCCTGGCTGCGCGCCTGGATCGCGGGCAAGATCAAGCGGAACTGCGCCCTGGTGACCGAGTTGTCGGACCTCGGCCGCGCCGATCCCGTCACCGAACTCCTGGCGGACCGGGCGGTGCACCGGTGACGGGACGTCCCTGGCACGCTCCGAAGGTGTTCGTCGCCCACACCGCGATGGCCGCGGACCTGCTGCCGCACCTGGCACCGGTGCCCGCGGAGCAACTGGCCCCCGCGCTGCCCGGCCTGCCGGCGAGCCGGCTCGGTGAGGTCGAGGTACTGATCGGCCAGCACTTCCCGGAGCGCTCCCTGCCGCTGCTGCCCAACCTGCGCTGGCTGCACCTCACCGGCACCGGCACCGACCATCTCGCCGCCGCCGGACTCGCACCCGGGACGCTGGTGACCACCTCGGCCCGGGTGCCCGCCGAACCCGTCGCGGAGTACGCGCTCTCGGCCCTGCTGATGCTGCTCAAGGACCTCTCGACCCTGTCGGCGCGACCCCAGCGGCGCCCCTGGTACGCCTCCTCCGCCACCATGCTGAGCGGCTCGACCGTCCTGGTGGTGGGGGCCGGGCGGATCGGCCGGGCCGTGCTGCGCAGGCTCGGCGCGCTGGGCGCGCGGTCCGTCGCCGTCACCCGTACCGGGCAGGTGGCGGTCCCGGAGGCGGACCGCACCGTGGGAGCGGACCGTCTGGCCGAAGCCGCCGCGGACGCCGACCACGTGGTGTGCTGCCTTCCGGCCGCCGAGGGGACCCGGCGTCTCGTCGGCGCCGCGGTGTTCGCGGCGCTGCGGCCCGGTGCGGTGCTGGTCAACGTCGGCCGCGCCGCCACCGTGGACGACGAGGCCCTGTCCGAGGCCCTGGAGACGGGCGCGCTGCGCGGGGCGTTCCTCGACGTCCACCACACCGAGCCGCTTCCCGCGGACGACCTGCGGTGGCGGACGCCGAACCTGGTGGTCTCCCCGCACTGCGCGTTCGCCTTCCCCGGGGAACCGGCCGCGGTGGCCCGGACGTTCAAGGACAACCTCGACGACCTGCGGGCCGGCCGCCCGGCTCGGGACGCCGTCGTGGTCCCGCTCCCGCACGGGTGAGGTGCGCAGCGTCTTCCTGACGTGCTCCCGGACGGCGCGAACGCCCGGTCCGGGAGCACGGACGCCGGTGTGCGCGCTCATCCGCTGCTGTCCGGGGCGCCCTCCCCCGGGGTGATCAGCCTCGTCTCGTAGGCGAGGACGACGGCCTGGACGCGGTCGCGGAGGTCGAGTTTGGACAGGATGCGGCCGACGTGGCTCTTGACCGTGGTGGTGCTGAGGACGAGGCGGGAGGCGAGTTCGGCGTTGCTCAGGCCCGTCGCGAGCAGGCGGAGGACCTCCAGTTCGCGTGGGGTGAGGACGGACAGGTCGCGGTGCGGGGCGGCGGTCCGCGGTTCGTCGTGCCCGGCGAAGCGTTCGATCAGCCGGCGGGTGATCGCGGGGGCGAGGAGGGCGTCGCCGGACCGCACCAGCCGCAGGGCGGCGACCAGGTGCTCCGGGCTGACGTCCTTGAGCAGGAAGCCGCTGGCGCCGGCCGTGAGCGCGGCGTAGACGTAGTGGTCGAGGTCGTACGTGGTGAGGATGATGACGCGGGTCTCGTGCGGGCCGTCGCCGCCGAGGATGCGCCGGGTGGCCTCGATGCCGTCGGTCCCCGGCATCCGGATGTCCATGAGCACGACGTCGGGCCGGGTGCGGCGGACCGCGGCGACGGCCTCGGCCCCGTCGGCCGCCTCGGCGGTCACCTCGATGCCGGCCGCGGCCAGGATCATCCTGAAGCCGGTGCGTACGAGGGCCTGGTCGTCCGCGATGACCGCGCGCAGCGGCCGGGTCTCCGCCGTCATCGTGCGCTCCGCGGGATGCGGGCCGTGACGCGGTAGCCGCCGTCCCGGGTCGGACCGGTCGTCAGTTCACCGTCGTAGACGGCGAGTCGCTCGCGCAGCCCCAGGTGGCCACGGCCGCCGCTCTCCCCCGGCGGGGCCTTCCGCGTACCACCGGTGTCCGTGATCTCTATCCGCAGGCTGGTGTCGGTGTAGCCGATGGAGAGGGACGCCTCCGCTCCGGGCGCGTGTCTGACGGTGTTGGTCAGTGCCTCCTGCACGACGCGGTAGGCCGCGAGGTCCACGCCCGGTGGCAGCGGCTGCGGCGGCAGCGACAGCCCGACGCGCACGGGCGTCCCGGCGGCGCGTACCCCGTCGATGAGCGCGTCGAGCCGTGCGAGCCCCGGCTGGGGCTCCAGGCCGTCGGGCTTCTCGTGGTCCGGGGCTGCCAGCAGGCCCATCACATGGCGCAGTTCGGCCAGGGCGGCCCTGCCGCCCGCCTCGACGGCCAGCAGGGACTCCTTGGACTGCTCCGGGAGCGCGTCCATCACCGTGCGGGCCGCACCCGCCTGGATCACCATCACACTGACGTGGTGGGTGACGACGTCGTGCAGTTCGGCGGCGATACGGGCACGCTCCTCCTCGACGGCCCGGCGCATGGCCTGCTCCCGGTCCGCCCGCAGTTCGGTGATCCGGTCCCGACTGGCGGCCAGCCGCAGGTGCAGGAAGCGCACCAGACTGGCCAGCATCCCGGCCACGAGCAGGACGAACCCCGGGCTCGACCAGCCCGGGAGCACGGGATCGGCAGCGCGGAACACCACGCCGGCGAGCACGGCGGCGGCCGGCAGGGCGGCGACGGCCACGATCCGGTGCCGGCTGTGCACCACGGCGCTGTAGGCGGCGACGACGCAGGCCAGGACGGTGATCCAGGAGGCGGAGACGCCGAGGGCCAGGCTCGCGCCCAGCACCGCCGTGAAGACGGTCAGCGGGTGACGGCGCCGCAGCGCGAGCGGCAGCGTGGACAGGACGACGAGGGTCCAGGCGACGGGAGGAGAGTCGTCCTGCGCGGGCGCCTGCCCGGGGCCGGGCGGCGGCGGCAGGGGGAGCCCGTCGCCGCCGTCGATCCGGGGCGGGGCGATGCCCACGGGCCCGGCTCCGGGGTGGCGCGCGGCGACGATCAGAGCGGCGGCGGTCACGACGACCGCCAGCAGCACGTCGGCGCGTACCGCCCGCCCGGACAGCGGAGCGGTCTTCGGCTCGGGGCGCAGCGCGTCGAGGAGTTGTCGCCGTCTGCCGCACCGGTCTTCCGTCTGCATCCGCACATTGTGCTGCGTTCCGCCACCGGCCCGCGTCCGCCTGTGCGATCAGGGGGATCGTCCCCGGGTCCTCGTCCTCAGGTAGGAGGGCCGGGCCGGATCGTCCGCGGGGAGGGGGCGATGTCGCTTCAGCGGCCGACGCGCCCCGTCGGCGACGGCTCGTAGGTTCACGGGGCCGCAACGGCAGATGCCTCTCACGACCGTAAGGACGGGCCGCTCGCATGACCGAACTGATCCAGCTGAAGGGTGTGGCGAAGCGTTACGACGGCTCCGGCGCACCGGCGCTCGGACCGCTCTCGCTCACCGTCGCCCGGGGCGAGGCCCTTGCCGTGACCGGGCCTTCCGGCAGCGGCAAGTCCACCCTGCTGAATCTCGTCGCCGGTCTGGACCGGCCGACCGACGGCGCCGTGGTGGTGTCCGGCCGGCGGATCGACCGGTTGAGCGAGCGTGCCCTCGCCACGTTCCGCCGCCGGCACATCGGCATGGCCTTCCAGTTCTTCCATCTCCTCGACGACCTCACCGTCACCGACAACATCCAGCTCCCGGCCCGGCTGACCGGGATTGGGCGGCGCGAGGCCGCCTCCCGCGCGGACGAGCTCATGGAGATGCTGGGCATCCGCAGGCACGCCCGCGCCTGTCCGGGCCGGCTGTCGGGAGGCGAACGCCAGCGGGTCGGTTTCGCCCGAGCGCTCGTCAACCGGCCCGAGCTGCTGCTGGCCGACGAGCCGACGGGTGCGCTCGACACCGCCTCGGGCCACGGTGTGCGCGATCTGCTGCGGGACCTGCACCGCGGCGGGCAGACCATCGTGCTGGTGACGCACGACCTGGCGCTGGCCGAGGCGGTGGCGAGCCGCGCGATCCACCTGGTGGACGGTCACCTCACCGCCCTCGACTCGACCGCGCGGACCGCCCGATGAGCCGGTTCGGTGCCGGCGCGCTGAGCCGGGTGGTGCGCAGCGGGGTGCGCCGACGGCCGGTGCAGGGCGTCGTGATCGCGCTCACCACGCTGATGGCCGTGGCGTCCGCCGTGGTCGCCGGGTCGCTGATGGCCGCCGCGTCCGCGCCCTTCGACCACGCCTTCGCCGCGCAGCGTGGCGCGCACATCACCGCGCAGTTCGATCCGGCCAAGACGAGTGCGGAGCGGCTGGCACGGACGGGGCGGCTGCGCGGTGTCACCGCGAGCGCGGGGCCGTACCCGTCCACGCAGTTCCGGCCGGTGGACCGGACGGGTTTCCGGCTGCCACCCCTGACCCTGGTCGGGCGCTCCGGTCCGGACGGTGACGTGGACCGCGTCGAACTGAGGTCGGGCCGGTGGGCGCGCACGCCGGGCGAGATCGTGCTCAGTCCGTCGTTCGAGGGACCGGGGGCCGGGATCGGTTCCGTGCTCCGGGCCTCGGACACCGCGGGCGCCCCGGCTCTCACGGTCGTCGGCTTCGCGCTGTCGGCCAGCAGGACCGCCGACGCCTGGGCGATCCCGGAGCAGGTCGACGCGATGGCATCGCGGGGCGGCGTCGTCACGCGTCAGATGCTGTACCGCTTCGGCTCGGCCGCTACGAAGGAGCAGATCCTCGCCGACCGGGCGAAGCTCGTCGCCGCGACCGGTCCGGGGGCGCTCGTGGGTATGCGGTCCTGGCTGGACACCAGGCGGGCGGCGGATCAGGGCGCGGCGGCGGCCGTGCCGTTCGTGACGGCTTTCGGTGTGCTCGGCATCGTGATGTCGGTGGTGATCGTCAGCAGTGTGGTCGGCGGGGCGGTCGGCACCGGTCTGCGCAGGATCGGCATCCTCAAGGCCGTCGGCTTCACCCCGCGCGAGGTCGTCCGGGTCCATGTGGCGCAAGCGGTGGTCCCCGCCTGTGCCGGCATCGTCCCGGGAGTCCCGCTGGGCAACCTGCTGGCCGTGCCGATGCTGGCGGACACCGAGTCGCTGTACGGCACCGTCTCCCTGTCGGTGGCCTGGTGGGTGGATGCCGCGGTACCGGCGGCCGCGCTGCTCGTCGTGGCGCTCGCCGCGCTGGTGCCCGCGCGACGGGCCGGGAGGCTGCACACGGTGGAGGCGCTCGTGGCCGGCCGGTCCCCGCGCACCGGGCGCGGGCAGCGCGCCCACCGGGCGCTGGGGCGCCTGCCGCTGCCGCGGCCGGTGACCTACGGTCTCGCCACCGCCTTCACGCATCCGGTCCGTGCCCTCGCGACGCTGCTCGCGGTGGCTTTCGGCACGGTCGCGGTGACCTTCGCGGTGGGGCTGGTCTCCTCCCTGGGCGCGGTCGCCGCCTCGCAGGATCCCGGGAGCCGCGCGGCGGTCACGGTCACGACGACTCGGCCGCACACCGCCGCTCCCCCGCCGCCGGTCCCCGCCGCGGGCGGCGGTGCGGGCCCGGCTCCCGTGAGCGGCGAAAGTCCCGGCGCGCCCGTGTCCGGGGAGGCGGACCCGGCGAAGGTCCGGGCGGCCATCAGGTCCCGGCCCGGCGCCGCCTCGTACTACGGCAGGCTCAGCACCGAGGTCACCGTGGCCGGAGTCTCCGGTTCGGTGCGGGCCGGCCTCTACGAGGGCGACGCGCGCGACGCCCGCTACGAGATGCTCGCCGGCCACTGGATCGACGGCAGGGGCCAGGTCGTCGTGCCCGCCCGCTTCCTGGAGCGGACCGGCACCAGGCTCGGCGACACGGTGCGGATCACCTGCGGGAAGGAGAGCGCCGAGCTGAGGATCGTGGGTGAGTCCTTCGACACCTCGGGCGACCGGCTGGAGATCCACGCGGACATGGCCGACTTCCCGTCGGCCGAGCCCGACACGTTCCTCGTGGAGGTGGAGCCCGGCGTCTCGGCGGTCGAGTACGCCCGCGCGCTCGCGTCGGCCGTCCGGCCGCTGGGCGGCGACGCCACGACCGTCCCGCCGCCGCGGCGGAAGGGGCTCGTCCTCGTCATGGACGCGATGGCGGTGCTGCTCACCGCCTTGCTGACCGCCGTCGCCGGCCTCGGTGTGTTCAACTCCGTCGTCCTCGACACCCGAGAACGCGTCCACGACCTGGGGGTGTGCAGGGCGGTCGGCATGACGCCGCGGCAGACCGTGAGCCTCGTGCTCGCCTCGGTGGCTCTGACCGGCACGGCCGGCGGGCTGCTGGGCGTCCCGGCGGGGTACGTGCTGCACGGCCTCGTCATGCCCGTGATGGGGCATGCCGTGGGCACCGCCATGCCGCCGTCGGTCCTCGACGTGTACTCGCCGGCCCGGCTGCTCCTGCCGGGTCTCGGCGGGGTCGTGCTCGCCCTGCTGGGCGCCCTGGTTCCGGCGGTCCGGGCGGCCGGGACCGGCACGGCCGACGCGCTGCGCGCCGAGTAGCGGCGGCCGGCCGGGAGCCCGGCGCGGCGACACCTCTTCCCATGGCCCCGAACCGGAACCCCCAAGTGTCACCAGGGCGTTGACAGGTGAGACTTGGGGCGAGGGAGGGCACTGTGACGCAGGAGCACACGCGGGATCCCTGGCGGCTGCTGCTGGTCGAGGACGACCGGGAGCTGGCCGGGCTGCTCATCGAGGTGCTGGGGGACGAGGGGTACGCGGTGGACGTCGCGGCCGACGGGCAGCGGGGCCTGCACCTCGGTCTCACCCGCACGTACGACGTGCTCGTCATCGACCGGCGGCTGCCGGTGGTGGACGGCCTCGATCTGCTGCGGCGGCTGCGGTCGCGTCCGGTGCGCTCGCCGGTGCTGCTGCTGACCGGGATGGGCAGCGTGCACGACCGGGTGGACGGCCTGGACGCGGGCGCCGACGACTATCTGGTCAAACCCTTCGATCTGGACGAACTCACCGCCAGATTACGGGCGTTGTGCAGGAGATCGCTGGAGGCGACCGATGTGCTGCGGATCGGGTCCGGCCGGCTGCACGTCGGGCGCCGCGAGGTGGTCCTGGCGGACGGGGAGCGGATCGCCCTGGCCGCCCGGGAGTTCGCGCTGATGTGGGCGCTGGCGAGCCGCCCGGACACGGTGTACTCGCGGGCGGAGCTGCGCCGGATCGTCTTCGAGGAGGCGCACGCGCCGTCCATCGTCGACACCTATGTGTACTACCTGCGCCGCAAGCTGGGCCGCCGTGCGGTGCGCACGGTCCGCGGACTCGGCTACCGGCTGGGGGCGTTGTGAGAGAGACGGGGCACGGCGGCGACGGGGCGGTGCGCCGGGCGCGGCGGCGGATCGCCTGGACCACCGGCGCCATCATCACCCTGCTGGTCACCGTCGTGGGCGGGGTCGCGTACGCCGTGATGACACACGCGCAGGACGACCAGGTGCGCCGCGAGGTGCGCTTCGGCGCGGCGCACGGCGACCTGACACGGCCGCCCGGGTGCATGTGGCTGTACGGCCCGGGTGCGACGGTCCTGCCGAACGCTCCGGCCGGGTTCCCGTTGCGCACCGATCTGGACCGGGTGCGGCTGGGCCGCGCGCCGGTGGAGCGCACGGTGCGCAGCGGGGACGCCGTGTATCTGGTGCGCACGCAGGTCCGGGACGACGGCGACGTGGTGCAGGCCGTGTTCGACCTGCGGTTCCAGCTCGCCGACCGCAGCCATCTGTGGTTCGCGCTGGGGGTGGCCGAGGCGGTGGGTCTTGCCGCGGCGGGCGTCACCGGCGCGGTCCTCGGGCGCCGGGCGGTGGCCCCGCTGGCCGAGGCGCTGTCCCGGCAGCGGCGGTTCGTGGCGGACGCCAGTCATGAGCTGCGTACGCCGATCACGCGGGTGCACACGCGGGCGCAGGTGCTGGCGCGGCGGGCGGCGGCCGAGGGGCTGCCGCCCGCGCACCGGGAGGGGCTGGTCCGGCTGGTCGCCTCGGTCGGCCGGCTCGGCGAGGTGCTGGACGATCTGCTGTCGTCGGCGACGCTCGCGGCCGGGCCGGCGTGGCGGGCGACGCGGCGGCGGGTGGACCTGGCGGCTCTGGTCCGTTCGGCGGCCGCCGAGGAGGCGGAGCGCGTACGGGAGCGCGGGCTGACCGTCCGGGTGGACGGGCCGCCGTATCCGCTGTGGGTCGACGGGGTGGCGTCCGCGCTGCGCCGGGCGGTCGGGGAGCTGCTGGCCAATGCCATCGCCCACACCCCGCCGGGCGGCCGGATCGAGCTGGCGCTGTCTGGGACGGGCACGACGGTGGTGCTGGCGGTCTCGGACACCGGCGCCGGTTTCGACGCCGGTGAGGCCGAGCGGCTGTTCCGGCGCTTCCACCGGGGCGGCGAGGGCCGGTACGGGCTGGGGCTCGCCCTGCTGCGGGAGGTGGTCACGAGTCACGGCGGCACGGTCGTGGCGGCGGGCCGGCCGGGGCACGGCGCGCGGTTCACGCTCCGCCTGCCGCAGAGCGCCCCGTCGCCGCCGGTGGTCGCGGACGGCGGGGTCAGGGCATGGCGTGGGTGGCGAGCAGCCGTGCCGCTGTCCGTACGTCCTCGTCCAGTGGCCGGTCCGGGTCGACCGGGTCGATCGCGGCGCTGAGGGCGTCGAGGAGGGCGGCGCACCGGGGCGCGGTGGGCCGTCTGGCGCCGACGTGGACGGCCTGGCGCAGGCCGAGGGCGAGGGAGCCGCACAGCAGGCCGAGCAGTTCGGCCAGGTCGTGGGCGCGCAGGGCGCCTTGGGTGCCGAACGGGACGATGTCCTGGTTGTGGAGGTTCGTGGGCAGGCTCTGCATGGCGGCGGGGGTCGCGCAGCGGCGGATCTCCGCGACGAAGGCGGTGGTCGCCAGTTGCACGCCCTGGAGGCCGTGCTGGGCGCCGGGTTCGGTGGCGAGCATGGGCGGGAGGCCGCCGTTGCGGGCCGGGTCGACCAGCAGGTCGAGCTGGCGTTCGGCGAGGTTGCCGAGCTGCGCGGTGACGGAGGCGAGCAGGTCGGCGGCGAACGCGGCGGGCTGCCCGAAAAAGTTGCCGCCGTGCACCGCTCTGCCCTCCGCCGGGTCGGGGTGGACGGGGTCCCCCACGCCGGGGAAGAACAGCGGGTTGTCGCTGACCCCGGCCAGGTCGGCGGCGATCACCGCGTCGATGTGGCGCAGCGCGTCCTCGGCGGCGCCGAGCAGTTGCGGGGAGCAGCGGATGCTGTACGGCTCCTGGAGCGGGCGGGTGCCGGACGGTGTGGTCCCGGCCAGGTGGCGCCGCATGCGCGTGCCGGTGTCGACCGCACCGGGATGGCCGTAGGCGCGCAGCAGGTCGGCGTCCAGGAAGCCCGGGTCGCAGCCGAGCAGGTCGGCCAGCAGGCAGGTCAGGGCGGTGAGCGCGCGGTGGGCCGTGCGGACGGTGTCGTGGGCCAGGGCCAGGGCGGCGGTGGTGACGGAGGTGCCGTTGACGAGGGCGAGGGCGTCGCGGCCGTCCAGGGCGAGGGGGCGCAGTCCGGTGGCGGCGAGCGCCTCGGCGGCGGGCATGCGGCGGCCGTCCGCGTAGGCGTGGCCCCGGCCGCGCAGCGCCTGGGCGGCGTAGGCGAGCGGGACGAGGTCGCCGCTGGCGCCGACGGAGCCGTAGCGCGGTACGGCGGGCGAGAAGGTGGTGGCGAACATCGCCGCGAGCCGTTCGACGACCTCGGCGGAGACCCCGGACAGGCCCTGGGCGAGGGAGCGGGCGCGCACCAGCAGGGCGGCGCGCACGATGCCGTGCGGCAGGTCGGGGCCCTGGCCGGCGCCGAGGTGGGCGAGGGTGTTGTCGCACTGGTCGGCCTCGTCGGCCCGGCCCGCGTAGCCGACGAGGGCGCCGAAGCCGGTGGTGGCGCCGTAGATCGGCCGCTCCCCGGTGCCGTCGTCGCCGTCGCGCAGGGCGCGGAAGAGGCGGCGCCCGCGGTCCAGCCGGGCGCGGGCCGCCTCGTCCACGGTGACGGCCAGGGGCTCGGCCGCGCGGCGCAGGGCGGCGGGTGCGAGGGGGCCGGTGAGGGTGACGGTGTCCGTGGTGGTCAGCACGTCCGGAACGGTAGGCGGGCAATCTCAGAGCGCTCTGAAATCCGCTGGATAGCTTCCGGGCCATGGCGCATGACTACGTGATCATCGGAGCGGGGCCCGCGGGACTTCAGCTCGCCGCCTCCCTGGAGCGTGCCGGTGCGGACTACGTGGTACTGGAGCGCGGCGGCGTCCCGGGCGCGTTCTTCACCCGTTTCCCCCGGCATCGCACCCTCATCTCGACCAACAAGGTGCACACCGGTTACCAGGATCCGGAGCTGCGGCTGCGGATGGACTGGAACTCCCTGCTGAGCGACGATCCGGAGCTGCTGTTCACCCGGTACAGCCGGCGCTACTTCCCGGCGGCCGACGACATGGTCCGCTATCTGGCGGACTTCGCCGAGCGCACCGGCGTCCGCGTGCGGTACGGCACCTCGGTGGAGCGCGTCTCGCGCGACGCCGACGGGTTCACCGTGACCGACGCCGCCGGGGAGACCCGGCGGGCGCGGCGCGTGGTGGTGGCCACCGGGGTGCCGCTGGCGAACGTGCCGTCGATCCCCGGCATCGGACTGGCCGAACGCTACGACACGTTCGACACCGACCCGGAGTCCTTCACCGACCAGCGGGTGCTGGTGATCGGGCGGGGCAACTCCGCCTTCGAGACGGCCGACAGCCTGATGGAGACCGCGGCGGTCATCCACCTGGTCGGCTCCGGTTCGCTGCGCCTGGCCTGGCAGTCGCACTACGTGGGCCATCTGCGGGCGGTGAACAACAACTTCCTGGACAGCTACCAGCTCAAGTCCCAGAACGCGCTGCTGGACGGGCGGGTCCTGGAGATCCGGCGGGACGGGGACGGCTTCCGGGTGCCGGTGGCCTTCGAGCGGGCCGACGAGGTGGTGAAGGACCTGCGCTACGACCGGGTGATCGTCGCGACCGGGTTCCGCTTCGACGCGTCGGTCTTCGACACCACCTGTGCGCCCGAGACGGTGATCGACGGCCGGTTCCCCGCCCTGACGCCGGTCGGTGAGTCGGTGAACGTGCCGGGGCTGTACTTCGCCGGGACCCTGACGCAGGGCCGCGACTTCAAGAAGTCCACCACCGGTTTCGTGCACGGCTTCCGCTACTCGGTGCGCGCCCTGTACCGGGAGCTGCGCCGGCGCCATCACGGCGAGCCCTGGCCGGTGGCGGAGGTGGGCCGGGAGACCGGGGCGGCCGTCGACCGGATCATCGAGCGGGTCAACCGGTCCTCCGCGCTGTGGCAGCAGTTCGGCGTCCTCGGCGACCTGCTGCTGCTCGCCCCGGACGGCACGATGCGCTACGCCGAGGAGGTCCCGGTCGGGCACGTGGCGCAGGCCGTGCGTGCCGGGGACTTCGGGGAGGTGGCCGCGTACGCGGTCGTCACCCTGGAGTACGGGGCCGACCACGACCGGGTGGACCCGTTCGACGTGTCGGCGGGCCGCCCCGCGCAGCGGGACGCGACGGGTCTGGACGGCCGCTATCTGCACCCGGTGGTGCGCTGGTACCGGGACGGGGAGGATGCCGCCGAGCACCATCTGACGGAGAACCTGGAGAACGAGTGGGACAGCGAGGACGTGCACAAGGGCCCGCTGCGCGCGTTCCTCGCCGCCCGGCGCGGCCCGGCCGCCCCGGTGGCGCCGTGACACTGCGCGCGCTGCACGAGACGGCACGCCGGGCCCTGGACCCGGTGCACTACGACTATGTGGCGGGCGGCGCGGGCGAGGAACGCGTCCTCGCCGACAACGAGCGGGCGTTCGACCGGTACGCGCTGCTGCCCAGGGTGCTGCGCGGCAGTGAGCGGCGGGACACCTCCGTCGATCTGCCGGGCGCCCCGGGGGCGGGCCCGGTGGTGGTCGCGCCGACCGCGTTCCACCGGCTGATGCACCCGGACGGCGAGCGGGCCACGGCTCGGGCCGCGGCGGCCGAGGGTGCCGTCCTGGTGACGGGCACGGCCGCGACCGTCGCGGTGGGCGAGGTGGCCGCGGCGGCCCGGGAGGCGGCGGCCGGCGCGGCCGTGTGGTTCCAGCTCTATCCGCATCCGCGCCACGAGGTCACCGAGGCGCTGGTGCGGCGGGCGGAGGAGGCGGGCTGCACGGCCCTGGTGGTCACCGTCGACTCCCCGGTGTTCGGGCGGCACACCCGGGACCTGCGCAACGGGTTCACCGACCTGCCGCCCGGCTGCGCCGCCGAGAACATGCGCAACCTGCCCGGCGCCCCGCCGAGCGGGCTCACCGACATCCCCATGTCCCCGGCCCTGACCTGGCGGGACTTCGACGCGCTGCTGGGTACGACCTCGCTGCCCGTGCTGGTGAAGGGCGTCCTGCACCCGGCGGACGCGCTGCTGGCCGTGGAGCACGGCGCGGCCGGGATCGTCGTCTCCAACCACGGCGGCCGCCAGTGCGACACCGTCCCGGCGGCGGTGGACTGCCTGCCGGCGGTCGCCGAGGCGGTCGCGGGCCGGGTGCCGGTGCTGCTGGACGGCGGAGTGCGCCGGGGCGGCGACGTGGCCGTCGCGCTCGCGCTGGGCGCGGCGGCGGCCGGGGTGGGCCGCCCGGTGCTGTGGGCCCTGGCCGCCGAGGGCGAGGCGGGCGTGCGGCGGGTCCTCGCGGAACTGCGCGACGACTACGACCACACGCTGGCCCTGTGCGGGGGCGCCCGCAACGCCGATCTGACGCGGGACATGGTCGTCCCGAGAGGCGGGACGCGGTGAGCGGCGGGCGGACGGCGGACACGTGGTGGCTGCCGCGCGCCGTGGTGGCGCTGCGGGTGCGCATCTTCGAGAAGGTGAACCACGACCGGGCCGTGACGCTGCCCAACGCGGCCCACGGGCCGGAGGTGTTCGAGCGGGTGTACGCCCATCCGGCCGCGAACGGCCGCAGTGCCGGGGCGGGTCTGTCGGATCTGTTCTGGTACTGGCTGTCGCCGGGGTCCGAGGTGCACCAGGAGCACCTGGAGCCGGGCGCGCGCTACGAGGACGTGGCCGAGACGACCCGGCGGATCCTGGCCGGCGGCTCGGCCGACCTGGCGGCGGCGGCCGCCCGCGCGGTCGCCGGTGTCCTGGACGCGCTGCCCGCGGACCGGATCAGCCTGGTGCGGCTGCGCGACCTGGTGATGCCCGCCTGGGCGGAGTTCTGCTACGGGCTGGTGTTCCGCGAGCCGTGCCCGCCGCACGCCCGAAAGCTGATCACCGCGCACGCCGACGATGTGATCAGCGCCCTGAAGTGCACGGGGCTGCGCCATCCGCGGCGCAGGGCGCGGCTGACGGCGTATGTGCGCGAGCGGCTGGCGGCCGGTGACGTGCCGCACCGGCTGCCGGCCTCGCTCTCGCCCGAGGAGCAGGTGTTCTACCTCCAGGGCACGTTCTTCAACACGGCCGTCGTGCAGCTCTCGGAGGCGACGGCGCATCTGCTGCTGGCGCTGGCCCGGCATCCCTGGGTGCAACGGCGGCTCGCGGACGACCCGGGCGACGACCGGTACCTGACCCAGGTGCTCGACGAGACGATGCGGCTGTATCCGCTGTTCGGCATCGCGCACCGCATCACCACCGACGACATCCCGCTCGACGCCCGGACCACGCTGCCGCGCGGCTCGGTGGTGTGCTTCAGCTACCCGGACTACCACGCCACGGGCTACGAGCGGCCCGACGTCTTCGACCCGGACCGCTGGGCGTCGCTGTCCGCCAGGGACGCCCATCACATCCCGTTCGGGGTGGCGGCCAACCGGCCGTGTCCGGCGTGGCGGCTGTCGCCGCTGGTGCTGCGGGCCGCCGTACGCGAGGTGCTGGGCCGCTTCCGGCTGGAGTCGACGGTCTCGCACACCCGGTCCATCCCGCACCGCGCGCCCTGCCTCATGGTCCCGCGCGGCCTGGAGCCCGGCAGGCGGCTGGCGCCGCTGCGGGGCTTTCTGCGGGTGCGCGACGGCGTGGAGGACGTCACCCGGGGGGTGCGGCAGCTCGTGCTCGGCACGGTGATGGTGCTGCACGCCCGCCGCCAGCGCCCCGCAGCACGCTACTTCGAACGGTTCCCGCCCGGCCGGTGCCCGGTCGCGCGCCCAGGAGGTGACGGCGGATGAAGCCGACGGAGCTCGCCCCCGTGTTCTTCCTCGCCGTCGTGGTGATCCTGGCCGTCTGCCGGCTCGTCTCGGGGCTGCTGCGGCGGGTGGGGCAGCCGCCCGTGGTCGGGGAGATGCTCGCGGGCGTGGTGCTGGGCCCCTCGGTGCTCGGCGCCCTCCTGCCGGGCGTCGAGGCGCGGCTGTTCCCCGAGGAGTCGCGGCCCGTCCTGTACGTGGTGGGGCAGATCGGCCTCGTCGCGTTCATGTTCCACGTCGGCTGGGACTTCCGGGTGGACCGGCTGCGCGGTGTCGCCCGGCCGGCCGCGATGGTGTCCGCGGCCGGGGTGCTGGTGCCGGTCGTGCTCGGGGCGGTGCTGGTCGCCGCCGTCGGCGAGCGGACCGGCACGCTCGCGCCGGGGGTGCCGCTGGTGGTGTCGGCGCTGTTCGTGGGGGTGGCGCTGGCGGTCACGGCATTCCCGATGCTGGCGCGGATCATCGCCGAACAGGGCCTGGCCGGAACCCGGTTCGGGTCGCTGGCGCTCGGTGCGGGCGCCGTGGACGACGCGGTGGCGTGGGTGCTGCTCGCGGGTGTCTTCAGTATCTCCGGGGGCAGCGCGGGGCTGGTGTCGCTGGCCGTGGCCGGTGCCCTGGGGCTCGTCGTGGTGCTGGGGGTGGTGACGCGTCTGCACGGCCGCACCGTGCGGCTCGCGGAGCGGGCGGCGCCCGAGAGCCTGCTGCCGGTGCTGGTCGGCGCGCTGTTCCTGGTGGCCTGGTACACCGACGAGATCGGGCTGTACGCGGTGTTCGGGGCGTTCTGCCTCGGACTGGTCTTCCCGCGCTCGGAGCAGCTGGACCACACGGTGGAGACGCTGAAGCCGGTGGGCACGGTGTTCCTGCCGCTGTTCTTCACCTACTCGGGGCTGAACACGGACTTCGCCCTGCTGGGCTCGGGGCCGGTGCTGCTGCTGACCCTGGGGGGCGTGCTGGTGGCGGTGGCGGGGAAGTTCGGCGCGTGCTGGCTCGCCGCGCGGCTGGCCGGGGAGCCGGGGCCGGTGGCGCTGCGGGTGGGGGCGCTGATGAACGCGCGGGGGCTGATGCAGCTCATCGCGCTCAATCTGGGCCTCGCGGCGGGCATCGTGACCCAGGCGCTGTTCAGCGCGCTGGTGGTGGTCGCCGTCGTCACCACCGTGATGGCGACACCGCTGCTGCACTGGATCGACCGGCGGGAGCGGGCACGCCTCGGCCCGTCCCGCGCCGGGGCCCTCGCGCCCGGGGTGCCGGAAGGGCGCTGACACGGGGCCGGGCTCCGGCGACGCGTGCGCGACACGTGTCGGCGGAGCCCGGTGGGCGGCGCGGCGGTCGGTCCGGCGAACGGTCCGGTGGACGTCAACCCCCAGCCGCCAGGCGTCTCTTGTCGGGTTTCCCGGCGGGGGTGAGCGGTACCTCCTCGAGGAGGGTGAGGCGGGTCGGCGCGGTGGCCTCGCCCAGCTCGGCGGCGACCAGGGCGCGCAGTTCGCCGAGCCGGGGGAGGCGGCCCGGCGCGGGCACCACGAAGGCGTGGACGGCCTCACCTGTGTCGTCGTCGGGGACGGCGACGACGTACGCCTCCCCCACCGCCGGGTGCGTGGCGAGCACCCGCTCGACGGGACCGGCGTAGTACACGTTGGCATTCACGATGATCACGTCGCGGACGCGCCCGGTGAGCCAGAGCCGGCCCTCGCCGTCGAGGTGGCCGCGGTCGCGGGTGCGGACCCAGTCGCCGGTGAACACCTCCGCGCTCAGGGCGGGTTCACCCCAGTAGCCGCAGCCCTGCGAGGGCGTGCGCACGAAGAGCTCGCCGTCCGTTCCGGGCGGCAGGCACCGGCCCTCGGCGTCCCTGACCTCCAGCTGGACCGGGGGGACGCCCAGCGAGCCGGGTTCGTCGTCCGGGGTGGCCATGGAGATCATGCCGGTCTCCGTCTGGCCGTAGCCGTGGAAGACCACCGGTCCGAGCACGTCGGCCGCCTCGCGCAGCCGGTCGGCGTCGAGCGGGGAGCCGGAGACCATCAGGGCGCGCAGTGCGCCGAGGTCCACGGGCCGGGCCCGGACGCTCGCGACGAGCTTCGTCAGGCGGGCCACGGTGATGACGCTGCCGGTGGCCCGGTGGCGCACCAGGCTGTCGGGGAAGGCCGGGGCATCGGCGGTGACGAGGGTGCCGCCCGCGGCGAGGGCGAGCAGCCCGTACTCCATCATGACCTGGCTGGCCAGGGTGCCGAAGACGAGGAACCGCTCCAGCCGCGGGGCGAGTTCGCGGACGGCGGGCGGCCAGCGGTCGGGGTGCGCCGCCCAGGCCGCGGTCATCGCGGCGTAGGTCTGGGCGCACGCCTTGGGGACGCCGGTGCTGCCGCTGGTGTGCAGGAGCCGGGCGATGTCCTGCGGCCGGGCCGAGACCAGCGGGCGGCGTCCGTCGTCCTCGGTGGCGAGCAGGTCGTCCAGGGCGAGGACGGTGCCGGGCCGCGCGCCGGCCGCGCCGTCCGGGGAGTCGGTGACCCGGAAGGCGGTGCCGGTGAGCACGTGCTGCCGCTGGCGTGGCGTGAGTCCCGGCCGTACGCCCACCACGCGGGCGCCCACGGCGTGGGCGGCGAGGACGGCGGCGAACGCCTCGGGGCCGACGCCGAGCAGCAGGGCGACACCGTCGCCGGGACGGACGCCCCGGGCGCGCAGGCCGCTCGTCACCCGCCCTGTCAGGGCCAGGAGCCGGTGTCCGGTGACGACCCGGTCGCCGTGCTCGAAGACGGGACGGTCGCCCGCCGCTTCGAGGAGGTCGAGGACGGCGCCGGGGAACTGCTCAGCCAAGGCAGGACTTCACGAACGCGGCGAGCGGCTGCCGGTGGACGGCCGGGATGTCCCAGTCGTTCTCCAGGTTCTCCGCCAGGTGGTGGGCCCCTGCGAGTTCGCCGTCGCGGTAGTGGCGCACCACGGGGTGGAGGTAGGTGGCGTCCCTCGCGTGTTCGGGGTCGTTCTCGCTGACGCGGGGCACGGTGACGTCGAAGGGGTCGACGTGGTCGTGGTCGGGCCCGTACTCCAGGTCGACGACGAACCGGTGCGGGGCGGGGCCGAGTCCGCCGTCGCTGACGTAGTCGAGGGGGACCTCCTCCTGGTGGAGGGCGTGGTCGTCGTGGACGGTGACCACGTCGCCGAGGAAGCCGAACTGCTGCCACAGGCCGGAGGAGCGGTTGACGCGCTCCACGAGGGCGTCGGCGACGGCCTCCGGGGCTGTGGGCAGGGTGCGGGCCGGCCAGGGTGTCGCGTGGTGGCGGGCGCCGAGGATGCGGTGCAGGGCGCGCACGCCGTAGCGGAATCCGTGGATGAAGCCGTTCGTGGAGCGTTTGAAGTCGCGCTGCTGCGTGAGCGTGCCGGCGAAGTACAGGCCGGGCACGTCGACCGACTCGTAGGCGGAGGTCTGGGCGGGGAAGCGGCCGTCGACGGCGAGGGCCGGCCGGCAGTCGGCCTCGAACGGCGAGGCGTCGAAGCGGAATCCGGTGCAGACCACGACGCGGTCGTAGTGGAGTTCGCGGAGCCGCTCGGTGGTCCGGGCGTAGCGGAACTCCACCCGGTAGCCGCCGTCCGCCCGCCGTTCGATCCGCTCGACGGTGCCGTCCAGGACGGCGTTCTGCGACTTGAGCTGGTAGCTGTCGAGGAAGTTGTTGTTCACCGCGCGCAGATGGCCCACGAAGTGGGTCTGCCAGGCCAGTTTCAGCGAGTGCGGTCCGGCGACGTGGATGACGGCGGCCTTCTCCATGAGGGAGTCGGCGGTCTCGAACGCGGAGTTGCCCTTGCCGAGGACGAGCACCCGCCGGCCGGTGAAGGAGGCCGGGTCGGTGTCGAAGTCGGCGTAGCGTTCGGCTTCCTCGATCCCGGGGATGTCCGGGATGTGGGGCAGGGACAGGCCGGTGGCGACGACGAGTCGCCGGGCCCGCCAGGTCCGGCCGGTGTCGTCGCGTACGGTGAAGCCGTCGTCGTCGCGGGAGACGGAGGCGGCCCGGACGCCGTACTCGACGCGGGCGCCGGTGCGCCGGGCGAAGTCGCCCAGATAGCGCACCATGTCGTCGGCGGCCGGGAAGTAGCGCTCGCTGTACCGGGTGAACCGCAGTGCGGGATCGTCGGTGAGCAGCGAGTTCCAGTCCATGCGCAGGTCGCGTTCCGGGTCGGTGTAACCGGTGTTGACCTTGTTGATCGATATGAGCTGCCGATGCCGGGGGAAGCGGGTGAAGAACGTCCCGGGCCCGCTCCCCCGCTCCAGGACGGCGTAGTCGCGTCCCTCGCGTTCCAGCAGAGCGGCGAGCTGGAGTCCGGCCGGTCCGGCCCCGATGATGAGGTAGTCGCGCACCATGGGGCGGACGCTAGCGGGCACGGATCAGAGGACTCTGAGATTGCGGCACCGCCGCCCGTCCGCCGGACCCGGAGGCGGCCCCGGCGGACGGGTGCGGACGAGGGCGGGCGGGGCGGGCGGGGCGGGTCAGGCGAGGGCGACCAGGGCGCGGTGGTCCTCGCTCCACAGGTCCTCGTCCGCGTCCGGCAGGAGCAGGACGCGGCCGGGGCGCAGGGCGTCGATGGCGCCCTCGTCGTGGGTGACCATCACGATCGCGCCCGGGTAGGAGCCGACGGCCGCCAGGACCTCGGTACGGGAGGCGGGGTCGAGGTTGTTGGTCGGCTCGTCCAGCAGCAGCACGTTGGCACCGGAGTGGACCAGCCCGGCCAGCGCCAGGCGGGTCTTCTCCCCGCCGGACAGGACCCCGGCGCTCTTGTCCGCGTCGTCCCCGCCGAACAGGAACGCGCCCAGGACCCGCCGCGCCTCGCCCTCCGTCAGGTGCGGCGCGGCGTCCGACAGGTTCTGCAGGACCGTGCGCCCGGGATCGAGGGTGTCGTGCTCCTGGGCGAAGTAGCCCAGCCGCAGCCCGTGTCCGTGCACCACGCGGCCGGTGTCGGGCCGCTCGGCGCCGGCGAGGATGCGCAGCAGGGTGGTCTTGCCCGCGCCGTTGAGGCCGAGGACGACCAGGCGGTTGCCCCGGTCCACGGCCAGGTCCACGCCGTCGAGGACCCGGCGGCCGCCGTAGGACTTGGTCAGTCTGACCGCGCCCAGCGGCATCCGGCCGCACGGCAGCGGCTCGGGCAGCCGGATCCTGGCGGTCTTCTCCGTGCGGCGGGCCGGTTCCAGATCCGCCAGCATGCGGTCCGCGCGCCGGGCCATGCTGCGGGCCATGGCGGCGGTGGCCGAGCGGGCCTTCATCCGCTCCGCCTGCGTGTGCAGGGCCGCGGCCTTGCGCTCGGCGTTCGCCCGCTCCCGCTCCCGCCGTCGCCGGTCCGCCGCACGCTGCGTCAGATGGGCGGTCCAGCCGGTGTTGTGGATGTCGATGGTCGCCCGGGTGGCGTCCAGGTGGAAGACCCGGTTGACCACACCGGCGAGCAGAGCGGTGTCATGGCTGATCACCACGAGACCGCCCGGGTACTCGCGCAGGAACGCGCGCAGCCAGCCGGTGGAATCGGCGTCCAGGTGATTGGTCGGCTCGTCCAGCAGCAGCACGCCGTCGTGGCCGGCGAACAGGATCCGTGCCAGCTCGACCCGGCGCCGCTGGCCGCCCGAGAGGTCGCCGACCGGCTCGGGCAGCACCCGCTCGGGCAGGCCGAGCCCGGCCGCCACACGGGCGGCCTCGGCCTCGGCCGCGTACCCGCCGCCGGCCTGGAAGGCGGCCTCGGCCGCGGCGTAGGCTCGCATCGCCCGCTCAAGGTCGCCGGACGAGACGGCGCCGGCCATCGCGGTCTCGGCCGCGCGCAGGCGGCGCAGTGCCGCGTCCAGGCCGCGAGCGGACAGGATCCGGTCCATGGTCGTGACCGCCGGGTCGGCGGCGCGGGAGTCCTGCGCGAGGTGGGCGACCGCGCCGGTGCGGGTGATCGTCCCGGCGGCGGGCTCGGCCCGTCCGGCCAGGGCGGTCATCAAGGTGGTCTTCCCCGCTCCGTTGCGGCCGACCAGGCCGATACGGTCACCGGGGGAGACAGTGAAAGAAATACCCGAGAGCAGCAGGCGGGCGCCCGCACGCAACTCGGCATCGCGAACAGTGATCACGGGATGACGCTCCGAAAAAGCGAAAGGACACACTTCTGGCGTGGAAGCGGGTCCTCGGCTAGGAGATTCGGGGCGTAGACATGTGCTTCACCATAGCCGACGCCGCCCGGCGGGCCACAGCCCCGCCCGGCTCCCGGGGCTCCGGCAGGGGCACGTACGCACGCGCCGTGTGCCGCTCCGCGGCGGCGGTCGCGGTCAGCGGTCCTGCGCGCCGTGCGGCGGCAGCCGCCGTGTGATCCGGTCGAAGAGATCCGTCAGCGGCTCGCCGACGTCCCGGCCGAACTCGGTCAGCCCGTAGGTGACCTGAGGCGGTGTCGTCGGCTCGACCTTCCGCCAGACCAGGTCGTCCTGGACCAGCGCGCGCAGCGTCTGGGCGAGCATCTTCTCGCTGATGCCCCGGATGCTCTCGCGCAGCTCGTAGAACCGCAGGTCGTTGTTCCGCAGGGAGATCAGCACCCAGACGCCCCACCTGCTGGTCACATGGTCGACCACGTCACGCGCGGGGCAGTCCGTGTGAAACACGTCATACCGCTCCCCCGCCCCGGCCTGCCTGTCCTGCACGCCTCCCGCCATGCCATGAGCTTACCCGGAGGTACGTCCTTACCAGGAGTTAGCCCGTGCTCCTAGCGTGACGAGCGCACAGAACCTCTGACGAACAACCTCTGGCGAACAGCCTGTGACGAACAACCTCTGACAAGGAGCTACTCATGATCGTGGTGACCGGGGCCACCGGGAACATCGGCCGGCCGTTGACGCGGGCGCTGGCCGAGGCGGGACAGCGGGTGACGGCGGTGTCGCGGCGCCCGGCGCCGGTGCCGGACGGGGTACGGCACATGGTGGCCGACCTGTCCGAGCCGGCCGGCCTCAGGCCCGCGCTGGAGGGGGCCGACGCGCTGTTCCTGCTGCTCTCCGGCGATCTGCACGCCGCCGGAGCCAGCCCCGCCGACATCCTCCGGGAGGCCACGGGCAGCGGGGTCCGGCGGATCGTCCTGCTCTCCACACTGGGTGTGGTGACCCGGCCCTTCGGCGCCACGCGGATCGCGATGCGCGCGCTGGAGGACACGCTGCGCGAGTCCGGCGCGGACTGGTCGATCCTGCGGCCGGGCGGCTTCGCCTCCAACGCCCTGTGGTGGGCCGAGTCCGTGCGCACGCGGCAGCTCGTCGCCGCGCCCTTCGGTGACGTCGGGGTGCCGGTCGTCGACCCGGCGGACATCGCGGCGGTCGCGGCGGCCTGCCTGCTGGACGACCGCCACACCGGCGGCGTCTACGAGCTGACCGGCCCGGAGGTGATCACTCCCCGTCAGCAGGCGCGGGCCCTCGCCGACGCGCTGGGCTCCCCGGTGAGGTTCCAGGAGCTCACCCGCGCGGAGGCCAGGGCCGCCATGGCGCAGAGCATGCCGGCGGAGCTGGCCGACGACACCCTGGACATCCTCGGTTCGCCGAACCCGGCCGAGCTGCGTGTCAGCCCGGACGTCCAGCGGGTCCTCGGCCGCGCCCCGCGCCCCTTCGCCGACTGGGCGGCGCGCAATGTGGCGGCGTTCCGCTGACGCATGGCCGCCCCCGGTCCCGGATCCTTCTTCGCCCGTCCGGGACCGGGGCCGGTCGCACCGCCTACACGATGACCGCGTCCGGGCTCGTCAGGCTCCGCGCGGCCAGTCCCGCCGTCCTGCCGTCCTCGGGCGCGCGGGCCGGTGGGACGAGGTCCTCGTCGCGGAGCAGGTCCGCGGTGATCTCCGCCGCGGACCGGTGCCAGAAGCCGGCCCGGCGCAGCATGGCGTGGTCGCCCCCTCGCACCAGCACCGCGCCGGCGCACACGCCGCGGGCGCGGGCGCGCCGGACGTAGGCGACGGACGCGGCGGGGCTGGTCACCCGGTCCCGGTCGCCGTGCACGACCACGAGGCGTCTGCCGCGCAGCTGGTCGACGGGCTCGTCCTCGACCACCCAGGGAGCGAGCGCCAGGACGCCTCTGACCTGAGGATGGCGGGACGCCGTCAGTGCGGCCCGACCTCCCATGGAGTGCCCGATCAGTACGACGGGCACCGCGCCGTAGGCCCCGGTCAGCTCGTCCAGCGCGGCCAGGGCGTCCTGGGCCGGGTCGCCCTCGTTCCAGCCCCGGTGCCGGTAGCGCACCTCGCCGAGGAGCACTTCCTCGGGGGAGACAGCGGATGCGGCGGACCGGAGCACGGGGCGCATGCGCAGTGCGGCCGGGTGCCAGTGCCGGGGGCGCGCGCGGCTCTCCTCCTGGCCGCCGTGCAGCGTGAGTACGGCGGCCCGGACCCGCGGGGGCAGGTGCCGCACCCGCAGCGGGGATCCGCCCGTGTCCCCCCGGTGCTGTGCCGTCGCCGCCATCGCTCTCCTCCCCGGCCCGCCCCCGGACGCTCCCGCCGGGGATCCGTGCCCGCCCACGGGCCGGACCGGCCCGGACAGGACGGTCCCGGCTCGGCTCACCGAAGTCCGCCCGAGTTACGGAGTGCCAGAGTACGGCCGCGCCCACGTCGGCGGCGACGACGCACGACGCCGGGCGGACCGTCCTGTGCGGACGGTCCGCCCGGGTGCACCCGCCCCGGGACCGGCGCCGACCACGGGCGCGCTGAGCGGGTGGAGGTCCGGCCCGCCCGCCGGCTCGTGGCAGCCGGGCGGGCCGGACGTCTGGTCGCGGCGGATCAGGGCTGGTTGGCGGCGGTCACGTTGACCGCCGCCCAGGCCTTGTCGACCGCGGCGTACTCGGTGCTGGTGGTGCCGTAGAGGTCGCCCGCCGCCTTCAGCGTCGCCGTGCGGGCGTCGTGGAAGTCGGTGGTGGAGACCATGTACCGGGTCAGGGCCTGGTAGAAGACGCGCAGCGCCTTGTCCCGGCCGATGCCCTGGACGGTGGAGCCGTCGTAGGTGGCGGAGTCGTAGGTGACGCCGTTGACGGTCTTGCGGCCGCTGCCCTCGGCGAGGAGGTAGAAGGCGTGGGAGGAGACGCCGGACCCGGCGTGCACCTCGGCGTTCACGGTGGAGGTGCCCCAGTAGTCGACGGTGCCTTCGAGCCGGTCGAGGGACGGCTTGTCCAGGCGGCGCAGGAAGCCCTGGTCCAGACCGAGCTGCTCGCCCATCAGGTAGTTGCCGGTCTTCGGGTTCGTGCTGAACTCGGTGGCGCTGCCGAAGATGTCGGCGAGCGACTCGTTGAGGGCGCCCGGCTCACCGTACTGGTTGCCCCGCGAGTCGACCCGGGTCGGTTCGAGACCGGCGGTGGCCGCGACGACGCCGTGGGTGAGTTCGTGGCCGGTGACGTCCAGCTGGACCAGCGGCTTGGTGAAGGTCTGGCCGTCCCCGTCGCCGTAGATCATGCAGTGGCAGGTGTCGTACCAGGCGGCGTTGCCGTAGGCGGTGCCCCAGTGGACCACGCCCTTGGGGCCGACGCCGTCGTTCTGGATGCCGTTGCGGCTGAACGTCTTCTTGTAGAAGTCGAAGGTGGCGGTGAGCCCGTGCGAGGCGTCCACCGCGGCGGTGGCGTTGTCCTTGGTGGTGCCGTCGCCCCAGGTGTCGTCGGAGTCGGTCAGCGGGGAGGCGGCGGTGAAGATCTTCGCGTCCTCGCGGGTGGCGTGCCTGGCGTCGCGGATCTCGGCGTCGCCGCGGGTGGTGTCCTTGAGCAGGTACGTCCGGGCGGCCGTCTGCGTGGTGTCGAGGGTGACGGTGCCGGAGAAGAGGGACAGGCCCTTGCCGACGGCGGGAGCGGGGTAGCCGGAGCTCCTGCCGGACGGGCGGACGAGCGCGCTGCCCGCGGTGCTCCTCGGGCGCGGGGTCTCGCCGCGCTGGTGGAGGCGCGTCACGACCCGCGGTGACAGGAACCCGTCGACGGTGGGCGTGCTGCGGAGCACGGCGCCGGTGGCCGCGTCGACGAGCACGGTCCGGGCGGCGTCGGGCGAGCCGTCCGCGGCCGTGACGTCGACCTCGTACGCGAGGGTGCTGGTGCCCGCCGTGTGATCCACCACCAGCCGGGGCGCGGCGGCCTGCCCGCCGCGCACCTGGGCCGCGGCGTGCTTCTCGGCCTCGCGCGGGGTGAGGTCCGCGGTGGTGGAGGGCAGGGAGACCGCTCTGCCCGCGGCGCGGGTCACGCCGAGGTAGGAGGAGTCGGCGCCGAGGTGGACGACGAGGTCGCCGCCGACGACCGGCACACCGCGGTAGAGCTGGGCGAACCGCACGTGCCGCTTGCCGTCCTGATCGGCCATCACCTCGACGGCCCTGAGCCGCGTCTGTGCTCCGACCCCGGTGGCGGCGGCGTGGGCGAACGCGGCGGCCTGTGCGGCCTCGACGGTGGCGGACGTCCGGCCGGCCGCGGGAGCCGCCGTCGCGGGGGTGTGTCCGGCCGGTGCGGCCACGGCCGTACCGGCGGTCGCGGCCAGGGCGGTGGCGGCGACGAGGGCGAGAGCCGTTCGGGATATTCGCGCGGAACGCATGCGTGGTCCTCGGAAGTCGAAGATGTGGGGAGTGGGGAGTGCGTGCGTCTCGTCCGAGTCGGCCGAGGCGCCCGCTGCCGAGGACCCTGACATGCTTGGCATGCGCACGTGAAGAAGGTGGCGGCGCAGATTGCCGAACCCTTTATTTCCGCAGCTCATTGTGAAACGGCCGCCGTGCGGGCGGGGCCGGGCAGGAGCCGCGCGCACGACACGGCGGCCGAGGAGATTTTTCGTTATGGCCGCACGGCCGCGGGGTCACCCCCGGCATGACGCACAATCACGACCGCCCGGCGGTGCCCACCTCACCGCCCGGGACCGCGCCGGTGCCGCCCCGGGAGACGGTGTGCCCACGGCATCCGGCCGACAGCGAGCCGCACGGTGTACGGCGCGCGGATCCGTACGACGCGCGGGAGGCGCAGGCGCGTTCGGCCCTGGCAAGGGTCTGGGCGCGCGTCGCTCCCCTGCTGCCCCCGCCCGCCGAGCGGCGGTCGAGGCATCCGGGCCGAAGGCCCGTGCCCGACCGGGTGGTGCTGTCCGTGGTGCTGCACGTGCTGCGCGAGGGCATCCCCTGGCACACCGCCCGCACCGGGGAACTGGGGTGCTCCGGTGTGACCGCCTGGCGCCGTCTGCGCGTCTGGGCGCGGGCGGACACCTGGCCCCGGATCCACGAGGCCATACTCCGTGAACTCGACGGTCCCGCCCGCCTCCGCGCCGTGCACGCCCTCGGGGCGGCGCGGTCGAGGGCGGACGGCACCGCCGCGCACCCCGGACCGGCGCCGTTCGCCGCGCCGCCCAAGCCGCGCCCCCCATCGCCCACGGGCACGTCGCCCACGGGCGGCGAGGACGACGACGCGCTGGTCGCGGCCATCACGCGCGCGGTGACCGCGGCGGACGAGGCGGTGCTCGGACCGCTGCTGAGGCGCCTGGCCGGGCGGGCCGACACACGCGTCGTGCTGCGTCTGGGCGAAGCGCTCGCCGTGGCGTCCGCGAGCGGCCGGACCGACCGCGCGTCCCGGACGGAGCACTACGAGCCCGCCAGCACCTCGGTCCACGCGCGCTCGCTGCCCGAGACCACGAGCCCCACGCCCACGTCGGTGTACCGGCAGTCGACGAGGAGCTGACGCATGTGGTCCTCCGCCCATTCCCGTGCCACCGCCGCGGCGTCCTTGTCGCCGAACGCGGTGGCCTCGCCGACGGACGTCCAGGCATACCCGGCCGCCGTCACCCGCTCCCCCACGTCGGCCGTCCGGCCGCCCGGCGGGTCGACGGTGCCGCGCGCCGCGACGGCGCGTGCGTCGCTCTGGGCCACCCGGGTCAGCCGCGGATCGGTCCGCAGGGGCGCGCAACCGCTGCTCGCGCGCAGCGCGTTGGTCCGGTCGAGCAGATCGCGGCGGCTCGCGGCCTCGACCGCCCGCGCGGTGGCGACCGGTGTCGAGGCGGGGGTACGTGCGGGGGCGGGGGCGGGGGCGGACGGGCGGGCGGGCGCGGAGGTGGTCGCGGCCGGCCGTACGTCGGGGCTCGTGGGCGGGTCGGGGAGGGCCGGTGGTTGCGAGGCGGCGGGGGCGGTGGCCGTGGGGCGGACGGGCGGGGCCGCGTCGGGCTCCTTCTCCGGTGCCCGGTACACCGTGATCAGGAGGGCGACGGCTGCCACCGCCGCCCCGGCCGCGGTGGCCTTGGCCGCGGTGCCGGGCCGGACGGCGCGCCGCCCGGCGTCCAGCACGCGGTGGACGGCGGCCGCTCCGTGCGCCGCGCCGCCGTGGGCGGCCAGGGCCGCCGTGCCGTGCCCCGTGAGGGGGGGCGGCGTGCAGGGCGAGGGGCACCGCCACCAGTCCCATCCCGGCGAGCAGCCCGTCGACCGGGAGCAGGTCCCTGGCCGACCGCGCGCATCTGTCGCACCCGCGCAGGTGGCGGGCTATGCGCTTGCGCCACAGGGAGCCGGGGGTCCCGTCCCATGTCCGGGTCAGCGCGGCCAGGGTCCGGCACCCGTCGCGGGATCCCGTCGCCCGGACGACCTGCCGGCACACGTCCAGTTGCTCCTTGACCCGCTGCACCCGTACCCCGGTGTGGGCGCGGGAGAGTCCCAGTGCCTCGGCGACCTCCCCGCGGGTGAGTTCACCGGCCGTCTCCAGCCACCACAGGGACAGCACCTGGCGGTCGGAGGGGTCCAGCCACCGGGCCGCCTCGGCGACCTCCCGCCGCTGTCCCGACAGTCCCAGGCGCAGGATGGTCAGTTCGGCGAAGTCCCCTTCGACCGCGTCCACGGCCGCGGCGTCCAGGGGCAGCGGCCTGCGCTGGGCGACCGACCACCTCCGGCGCACCTGGTTCATGGCGATCGCCACCAGCCAGGCCCGGAACCTGGCCGGGTCCCGCAGCCCGTCGAGACCGCTCAGGGCCCGCAGCAGGGTGTCCTGTACGACGTCGTCAACGTCCGCGTGGCCGTTCAGTGCCCGGCCGACGACGTTGTAGACCAGGGGCAGATACGCGGACACCAGCCGGTCCCGCGCCGCGGGATCCCCTCGTCGGGCCGCGGCGACGAGCGCTGTCTCGTCCGTGCTCTGTTCGCGCATCAGCTTCCTTCCGGTCTCCGCACCACGGGTGCCACGATAGGGAGACCCTGCGCGATCCATCGCACAACAGGAATCGCGGACGCGGCTCGCGTGACGTCCGTCACAGCCGCTCGCAGTCCGGGGCGGCGAGCGGCGTCACGACGGCGGAGAGAGCGGCTCGGCCGGGGGAGTCAGGCCACCGGGCCGGACTCCCCCGTTCATCGCGCCACGGCCTCTTCCGCCTTGGACCAGTTGGCGTGCAGCTTGTCCAGGTAGGACCGGGCCTGGCTGCCGGGCCGTACGCCGCGGGCGAATGCCAGCATGTTGCCCGCGCCGGTGTTGTAGCCCAGGGCCAGCAGTTCGTCCTCGCTGAGGGAGCCGGTCCGGTGGGCGGGCAGTTGCGTCCTGAGGTCGTGCAGGTACCAGGCCGCCGCCTCGATGGCGAGGTTCCTGTCGTCAGGCAGCTCCGACCATCGCCGGTCGGCGAAGTCCCGGCCCTTCTTGACCTGGTCGAAGGTGGCGCGGTGCATGTTCGCGATGCCGAAGGCGGCGTCCGGCTTGTACTTCTGCCACGCCCGCTCGAAGGCCGGATCGTGGGGTTTGTACGCTTCGTTGCACAGGATCGCCATCAGCAGCCGGGCGCTGACACCGGCCCGTCCGGCCTGGGTGCGGACCTCGGAGGCGTAGGCGGCGGGATCGTACGCGGCGGAAGTCCCTGACGCCGAGGGCGCCGCCGGGCCCGCCGGAGAGGACGGGTGCGAGACGGGCGTTCCCCCGGAAGGCGGGGCGTCGCTCCGGGAGAAGTGGCCCGTCCGCACAAGGGCACAGGCCACCAGGGCGAGGACCACGGCGGGCAGCCAGAGGCGCCGCTTCGGTTTCCGGGACGTCGACATGCCACCTTCTTCTCTCGCGCCCCGTCTTCGGCCGATGACGCACGTGTACGGCAGGACGGACGGCCTCCCGGTCCCGGACCCGGCCGGCGGGCGGACCCGCTTGCCCCGCCGCCGGAGCCCGGGGCCGGGCCGGGACCGGGACCGTCGCCCGGTCAGTCCTCGTAGTAGTTGTTGACGACCACGTCGGGCTCGTCGTCGTCGAACGCCTCGTTCAGCAGGGCGCCTCCGACGAGACCGGCCGCACCGGCACCGATGAGGGCCCCGGTGCCGAAGCGGCGGCCGCCGCCCTGCTGCTGCGCGTGCTGGTCCTGGTACGGCTGGCCGTATCCCTGCTGCGGATAGCCCTGCTGGGGGTAGCCCTGTTGGGCATGACCCTGTTGGGGATAGCCCTGCGGCGCACCGGTCTGCGGGTACCCCTGCTGGGGCGGGGTGTAGAAGGGCGGCGCGGTGGTCTGCACCCGCTGGGCGCAGCCGCCGCACACCTGCACGGGCCGGGGCACGCCCCACTGCGGGGACCAGGTCACGGTCGTCTCACCGGGGCCGTGGTGGGGGTCGAAGAAGCATGTCACGGGGGAACTCCCTGAGGGTTGCGGTGATACTGCCGCCGCCGGGGCGGCCGGGGAGAAGAGGGTCGGTGTCGGCACAGGTGCCGTGGGTGCCGGTGGAACGTGGACGGGCGGCGTGTGCACCGGTGGCGGGGAGGCCGGGAACGCGGCCCGGTCCGATCCCGGGATCGGGGCCGGGGTCAGGGTCGGGGCCGGGGCCGGGGCCGAGGTCGGGGCCGGGGCCGGGGTCGGGGCCGCCGGGGGCGGCTCCTCCAGGACGCCCACGCCGTAGTCCGTGGCGATGCCGGCGAGCCCGGAGGCGTACCCCTGGCCGACCGCGCGGAACTTCCACTCCGCGCCGTGCCGGTACAGCTCGCCGAAGACGAGCGCGGTCTCGGCGGACAGACCGCCGGGCGCCAGGTCGTAGCGGGCCAGTTCCGTGCCGCTGTCCCGGTCCAGGACACGGATGTGCGCGCGTCGCACCTGCCCGAAGGACTGCCCGCGGTTCGCGGCCTCGTAGAGGGAGACCGGGAAGACGATCTTCTCGATCTCGGCGGGGACCCGCGTGAGGTCGACCTCGATCCGCTGGTCGTCCTCACCGACGGGGCCGCCGCTGCCGCCGTGGCGGACCGAACCCTCCGGGCTGGTCAGGTTGTTGAAGAAGACGAAGTGCTCGTCGGAGGGCACCTTTCCCGACCGGTCGCACAGCAGGGCGCTGGCGTCCGGTTCGTACCCCGTGTCCGCCTGCCAGCCCAGCCCGACCGACACGGCAGTCAGACCCGGGGCCCGCTTGCTCAGCGACACATTGCCGCCCTTGGTCAGGGTCACGCTCATCCATGTCCTCCGCGACTGCTCACGCTCTCGAATCCACCACGGTCAACGGCCCCGAGGGCCCGTCAGTTCCTCAATTGCGCAATCAAAATGATGAATCCTTGCTCGCTCCCCCTCCGGCCGCCCTTTCCCCGCCCCGCCCCGGTACAGACCGCCCCTGCGCCGTCCGGGGGACGCGTGGGCATCAGCGCGTCCGCCCGGTGGTAGGTCTGGCCGGTGTCCGGACACGTCGGTCAGCCCCCGGACCCCGGTCACCCGGCGACGGTCAGGAGCGAAGAATGCCCTCAGCCCCGCAGCTCGGCACGCCGACGGCGACCGGCTGCCTCTGCGCCAACGGTGGCGCCGGGTGCTCGACGAGCACACCGTGCCCACCCAGCGCTCGCTCATGGCGGCCTGGCTCGGCTTCGGCTGCACCTTCGGCACCGTGCGGCTGATCACCCACGGCATCCGGGGCGGCTGGCTGCCCTGGGGCGACATCTCCACCGGCGGGACGCATCTGCACCACTACAACTTCGGTATCGCCACCCTCGCGGGTGTCGGACTCGTGGCCGTGCGCGGCGACCGGGCCTACGTCGGCCACCCCGGGCTCGGCGCCGCCTACGGCGCGGGTTCGGCGCTCATCGCCGACGAGTTCGCCCTGCTGCTCGACCTCAAGGACGTGTACTGGGCCCGGCAGGGGCGCGTCAGCGTGGACGTCTCGCTGGGCATCCTCAGCACACTGGGCCTCTATCTGACCGCCGCGCCGTTCTGGCACGAGATCACCAAGGTCACCCGCGACCATCTGCGCGCACGTGCGGCCGCCGGGATCTGAGCGGCACGGTGCCGTGAACAAAACGGTGCACGTCGGCACCCCGTGGCGACGGGGTGGTGCGCGGTTCGGCCGCTCCGGCTCCCGGCCCCGGGCGTCTACTTCTCGCGCCCTGCCGGGCGCTCCTCCCGGTAGCCGTCGGCCTGGACGGTGAACAGCCGGGCGTAGGTGCCCCCGGCCGCCAGGAGCGTGTCGTGGGTGCCTTCCTCGGTGATCCGGCCCTCGCGGAGCACGACGATCCGGTCGGCGTCACGGACCGCGCCGAGCCGGTGCGAGACGAGCAGGCTCGTTCGGCCGGACCGATACCGGGTGAGCCGCAGGTGCAGGTCGTGTTCGGCCTCCGCGTCCAGCCCGGAGCTCGGCTCGTCGAGGATCAGCAGATCGGGGGCCGGCCGCAGGAAGGCGCGGGCCACGGCGAGCCGCTGCCACTGGCCGCCCGAGAGCGACGCACCGGTGCCCGGGTCGTGGCCCTGGCCGTCGGCGAAGATCCTGCTCAGAAAGGTGTCGAAGCCGCGCGGCAACGCGTCGAGCGTCCCGTCGACGCCGGCCTGCCGGGCCGCCGCACGGAGCCTGGGCCGGTCGCCGAGCGCCCGGACGTCGCCGACAGCGATGTTCTCGGCGGCGGTCAGGTCGTAGTGCATGTAGTCCTGGAACACGGCGCCCAGCCGGCGGCGCAGCTCCTGGGCGGGGACCCGCCGGATGTCCAGGCCGTCCCACAGCACCGCGCCGCGGGTCGGCTCGTAGAACCGGCACAGCAGCTTCACGAGGGTGCTCTTGCCCGCTCCGTTGGGTCCGACGAGAGCGACGGCCCGGCCGTGCGGGATGAAGAGATCCACCCCGCGCAGCACCCAGGGGAGGTCGTCGTCGTAGCGGAACCAGACGTCCCGGAACTCGATGCCCTCGCGCAGCTCCGGCAGCTCTCGCCGGCCCCGGGACCGCGGGCGATCCGGCGGGCGGTGGACGAGGGGGTGCGCGCCGTCCTGCGCCGCGGCCGGTTCCGGGCCGGCTCCGACGACGGCGAAGTAGTGGCGCAGCATCAGCAGCAGGTGGTGCAGGTCGGCCAGGGACCGTACGAGGCCGGACTGGGCGGCCTGGACACCGGCGACTCCGGCGACGAACATCGAGACGTCACCGACCGTCAGCTGCCCGCGCCGTGCCGCGAGTGCCGCCCAGACCAGTCCGGCGCCGCCGATCAGCCCGCCGAGCAGGGCCAGAGCGCCCTGGGTGGCCAGTTCGCGCCGGTCGGCCGATCGGCGCTCGGCGTCCGCGGCGCGCCGTTCGCCGAGCATCCGGTCCCGGAAGAACCCGCCGGCGTCGAAGAGCCGGATCTCCTTGGCGGCGTCCAGGCTGCAGAGCAGCAGTTGGTAGAAGACCTCTCTGCGCTGGGCCGCGTTGATGCGCCAGTCGCTCAGTGCCCGGCGGCGGGAGAGTCTGAGTTCGGCCAGCAGCCCCGGCAGCGCGGCGGCCGCCACCACGGCGGTCATGGCGGGACTCACCATCCACAGGGCGCCGACGAAGCCCGCCGCGGTGAGGGCGCCGCCGAGGATCCGCAGCCCGGACCGTACGGTGCCGCCGATGGCCTGGGCGCCCGCGGACTGGGCCATCCTCAGCCGGTCCTGGAAGACGGGGTCCTCCAGCCGGGACAGTCCGGTGAAGGAGTTGACGACGGTGAAGAGCGTGTCCAGTGCGGTCAGACCGGCGGCCCGGCCCAGATGGTTGCCCGCGAACGTGGTGAGGGGCGGCACGAGCGCCGCCGCCAGGCCGAGCCCGGCGAGGGCCAGGGCGAGCCCGAGGAGGGCGCCGCCGTCCGCCCCGACGAGACGGTCCAGTACGAGCCGGGTCACCCAGGCCACGGCGACCGGCAGGCCGGACGCCGCGACGGTGAGGACGAGCAGGGCCGCCGTGCCCTGGGGCGAAGCGCGCCAGGCCGACGCGGCGGCCCTGCGGGCCGAGGCGAGCGCTTCCCGCGGCCGGAGTCTCTCCTCGGCCCGGGTCATGTGCCGGCCTCGGCCGGTTCCGCCGGACGGCCCTCCCGCTCCGCCCGGTGGGGCAGGGTCCGGCCGCTGTTCGCGACCCGCCCGCCGCGGCCCATCTCGACGTAGGCGGGCACACCGGTCAGGGCGAACGCGTTCGTCAGCTCGTCCCCGAAGTCGCAGGTGACGACCCGGGCGACCGGCGCCAGCCGTTCCAGGTACGCGCGGACGCCGTCGCCCGAGTCGTCCTTGCCCGCATCGCGCACCACGACCGCCAGGACGCGTCCGGGACCGTGCCCGCCGGCCCGCTCGGCCACCAGAGGCAGCAGTTCCTCGCAGGCCGGGCATCCCGGTGACATGAAAGTGACCAGTTGGCCCTCGGACAGGTCGTCCCGGGTGAGGGCGCCGCCGTCGGCGTCACGTGCGGAGAAGGAACCGACGGTGGCACCGGCGGCCAGGACCGAGCGGAAGATGTCCGGCGACCGGCTGTCCGCTCCGTCCGCCCGCCGGGACAGGCGGCGGATCACTCCGTAGGTGAATACCAGGTTGAGGACGCAGAGCAGTCCGACGAACACGACGCTCGCGATCAGCCAGTCCATGAGGGTTCGCCCTTTCCTGTGACGAGGCGTGGCCGCGCGCCGGTGGCCTGGACCCGCTCGGGTTCCGCGCGCGGCAGGCGGCGGACGACGACACCGATGATCTGCTCGGCGCGGAAGTAGCCGCAGAAGCGGGAGTCGAGGCTTTCTTCGGGGTTGTCGCCGAGCAGGACGATCCGGCCCCGTGGCACCCGCTCCTCGGGGAGGTCCCGCAGGGTCGGCGCGCCGTCGCGCGGCACCGGGTCCCCCGGTACGGCCGCCGCGCGCTTGATCATCCAGCGTGACGGACTGACGGCGCCCCAACGCCCGTCGGCGGGCGGCCTGGTGACGACGAGCCGTCCCGCGGCGATGGCGGCGAGCCGCACGCGGTGGACCAGCACACGGTCGCCGTCGGCGAGCGCGGGCACCATGCTGGAGCCTTCCACCGTCACCACGAGGTAGCGGCTGCGGATCAGCGCGACCGGGATCAGGCAGGCCGCCGGCACGGCCCACAGGGCCGCCGTTGACGCCTTCACCGGGTCGTCTCCGCGGTGGCGTCGATCGGGGCGTCCGTCGCCGTGAAGAGGTTCACCAGTTCGTCCAGGGTCACCGTGATCAGGGCGAGGACGGCCGACACGCCGATGGTCAGCAGGAGCCCCGCGGACGGGGCCGCGCCCGCGTGCGGTGCGGCCGGCGCCGCCGCCGTTCCGGCGAGAGCGACGGTGACGAGGATCAGGTTGCGTACCACGTGCCGGGGCGCGATCCGTGCCGCGCCGGCGCCGAAGCAGTGGCAGGCGGTGCCCGCCTCCCGGCGCAGTGCCCCGGTGAGTCCGGCCGTGAAGGCCAGCAGCAGCAGCGCGGCGAGAGCGAAGCCCGCGACGGCGGACGCCGGAACGGCCAGCAGGACGACCACCGCGGCCTCGGCCGCGACCACCGCCGCGGCGACCGGTGCCGTACGGCGCCGAAGGGCGGGCACCAGGTGTCCCACCGCCTCGCGGAAGCTTCCGTAGGCGCCCGCGCCGCGTGCCTTGCCCAGGACGGAGCACAGAAAGACCAGGCCGAGGAGGACCCGGCCGCCGACGACCGTGCAGTCGACCGGATGATGCACAGCGATCCCAACCTTCCACCACGGCGGGGCGCGTCCGCGACGGCGGGCGCCCCGCGGACAGGGCTTCCGTCCGGACCGGGTCCGGCTTTCGAGCCGGCCCGGTCCGGACGGGAGACAAGTGGTCCAGGTGCGCGAGTGATGTCCGTGTCCACGCCCGGCACATGCCGCGCGGGACCCGGATCAGGTGTCCCGTGACCTCTCGTCGCCGGGGGACGTCACGCACCGGGCTGTGTGCGGTCAGCAGCCGCCGCAGGTGATGCGCTGCTTGTCGTTGCACGGGTCGACCTCGTACAGGCCGTTCCGGTTCTTGCCGCAGTAGTCCTTGAAGCAGCCATCGGGCTGCCAGCAGGAGAGGGCCGCCGCGGCCTTCTTCGGGGCCACCATGTCCATCAGCCGGTCGGACACGGTCTGGAGTCGGATGCGCATGAAGTGCTCCTGGTCTCTTGGGTGGTTGGCGAGGACGGTGCGCATGGTGCGCCGGCCCCGTCCGGTGCGTGGAGCGGGGAGCGGGCCGGCAGCACAGAGCCTGCTGAGCGGGGCGCGCTCAGGCAACGGATCTTCCCTGTCCCGGACAGGTGCCGTGCTGTCCGGGCTGGTCAGGGCCTTGTTCGGAAACGTCCCGGACAGCCGGGACCGAAAAGAACGGCCGTTGTGAGGGGTGCCACGGCCGCAGCGTACGGCTTCCCAGCGAGCGGCCGATCACCTACGACACCCCCCGCGTTCGTCCGCGCGTGCGGGCAGGGGGACCGTGCCGATGTCTGGCTGGATCTGCGGGAACGCATCGCGGCGCAGGGCCCCGTGGAGGCCGCCGTCACCGTCGTGGGGGCCACCGGCTCCGCGGTCACGGGCACCGCTTCCGACCGCCCCCCGTCGCGGTGGCGGCCCCGGCTCCGTCCGCGACAGAAGGGAAAGGCTGTCTGACGGTCATGCGGGACAGCCCGGTGAAGGGGATGCTCTAACGGTGAAGGGGATGCTCCAACCCTGGAACGACTGCGGCCGGGCCACCGTCTTCCGGGTGGAAGCCACCGCGGACGACGTCGCCACGGGAGCCGAGGTGGTCGAGGAACGGTGTACCGGCGCGGCCGACCAGCGGTTCCTCATCCAGACCGGCTGACGGTCCGCGGCGGTCGCCCGCTCTCCCGCCGTGGCCGGGCCGCCGTCCGCGCGCTGCGGCAGGGCGGGTTCGCGGGCACGTACGGCGGCACGTACGGCGCCGATCAGGGTCCGGTCCTCCTCGGTGAACCCGGCGATCGCGGAGCGGCGGTGTTCCGTCCCGGTTCCGTCCCGGTGGGCGCGGTCGACGGCGCAGCGGACGCACCGGGCCACCTCGCCGCCACGGCGGTCCGCCGCCGGATCAGCCCCGGCCCCGGCCCCGCTCCGACCCCCGTCCTCGGCCGGGGGCCGGGGCGCCCGCGAGGCCGGCCGGGAGGTCCTGTTCCACCCAGAGGGTCTTGCCGTGGCGGGTGTAGCGGCTGCCCCAGCGGGTGGTGAGCTGGGCGACGAGGTACAGGCCGCGGCCGCCCTCGTCGGTCAGCCGGGCCCGGCGCATCCGGGGCTGGGTCGCGCTCGGGTCGGACACCTCGCAGGTCAGGCACTCGGCGAGGATCAGCCGCACCTGCAAGGGGCCGCCCGCGTAGCGGATGGCGTTGGTGACCAGTTCGCTCAGCACCAGCTCGGTGGTGAAGACCAGTTCCTCCAGGCCCCACTCGCGCAGCCGTCCGCTCGCCAGTTCGCGCACCTTGGCGACCGCCGCCGGGTCGGCCTCCAGGGACCAGACGGCCGTGTCCGCCGCGGGGACGCGCCGGGTGCGCGCGAGCAGCAGGGTGACGTCGTCGGCGAGCTCGTGGGCCGGCAGGTCGGCCACGACCTCGGCGACCGCCTCCCGCAGGGGCGGGTCCGGGGCGCAGGCACCGGCCAGCCGCCGGGCCAGCTCGGTCATCCCGCCGTCCAGGTCGCCGCCGATCTCTTCGAGCAGGCCGTCGGTGCACAGGGCCAGGATGCTGCCGGGCCGCAGTTCGATCTCGGTGGCTTCGAAAGGCACTCCGCTGACGCCGAGCGGCGGGCCGGGGCTGACCGGCACGTACGTGACCCGGCCGTCCGGGTCGACCACGGCGGGCGGCGGGTGTCCGGCGGAGGCGACCGCGCACCGCCCGGACACCGCGTCGTAGACGGCGTAGACGCAGGTGCCGCCGATGGCGAGCGGCCGCCACTCGGCGCCTTCCGGCTCGCCGTCCTCGACGACCAGTTCGGCGACCAGGTCGTCGAGGTGGACGAGCAGTTCCTCCGGGTCCAGATCGAGGTCGGCGAGGGTGCGGACGGCGGTGCGCAGCCGGCCCATGGTGGCGCTGGCGCCCAGACCGTGCCCGACGACGTCACCGGCGACCAGGGCGACCCGGGCCGAGGAGAGCGGGATGACGTCGAACCAGTCGCCGCCGACGCCGGTGGAGGAGTCGGCGGGCAGATAGGCGCCGGCCGTGGTCACGGCGGCGTTGCCGGCCTCGGACGGCGGCAGCAGGCTGCGTTGCAGGCCGACCGCGGCCCGGTGCTCGCGGGTGTAGCTGCGGGCGTTGTCCAGGGCGAGGGAGGCGCGGGCGGCGATCTCGCGCAGCAGGTCCAGGTCGGCGGCTTCGTAGGCGCCCCGGTGCGGTGCGCGCCGTACCGTGACGTGGCCGAGGAGGATGCCCCGGGCGCGCAGCGGGGCGGTCAGCTCCGGCGGTGCGGCGGCGCCCGGGTCGGTGGTCTCCTCGCGGGCGGCCAGGACGGCGCCGCCGGCGGTGAGGCCGTCACGGGTGGCGGTGGTGCGCCGCAGCAGGAGCCTGCCGTCGGGTTCGACGGCGGGTTCGGCGCCCGAGAAGACGGCTTCGGCGATCTCGACGACGGCGGTGTCGGCCAGGTCGGGCACCAGGACGGCGGCCAGTTCCTCGCCGGTGCCGGTGACGGACAGGAGTCGGCCGACGGCGGCCGTGGCGCGGTGCAGGAGTTCGAGGCGGGCGCGCGAGCGGTGCAGTTCGGTGATGTCGGTGAACAGGGCGGTCAGTCCGACCACCCGGCCGTCGGGGGCCTGGAGGCCGAACGCCGAGAGGTCCATCACGACTCCGCCGCGCGGGTCGTCCAGCGTCCGTGCCAGCACCTCGCAGCGGACCAGCGGACGGCCGGTCTCCAGCACCCGGCTCAGGTTCCGTTCGATCTCGGCGGCGTCCTCGGGCATCAGGAAGCCGCCCAGAGCCTGGCCGGTGAGGTCGGGCGGGACTCCGGTGTACGGCAGGAAGTGGATGTTGGTGCGCATCAGCCGGAGCCGGTCGTCGAAGACGGCGAGGCCCACCCGGTCCTGCCGGAACAGACCCCGGGTGAGGGCGCGGTCCTGACGCCAGTGGGAGACCTCCGGGGCGGCCGCGCACAGGACCAGGCAGCGGGCCTTCCCGCTGTCCGTCGCCTCGGCCCCCTCGGTCCCCTCGGTCCCCTCGGCCCCCTCGGCCCCCTCGGCCCCCTCGGCCCCCTCGGCCCCCTCGTCTTCCTTCTCCTTCTCGTCCCCGCTCAGGGGGAGCACCCGGAAGACGACCTTCTGCTCGCTTCCGGAGGCGTGCCGGAGCACGGCCTCGCCGTACCAGGAGGCGCCGCTGTCACGGTCCGGTGGGGGCGCGGGCCGGATGTCGGGGTCCCGCAGCAGGCCCCACACGGGCCGGCCGCAGACGTCCTCGGCCCGGTGGCCCAGCAGTTCCTCGGCGGCCGGCGTCCAGCCGACGACGACGCCCCGCCCGTCGAGAACGACGCCGGCCATGCTGTCGGCGAACGGAAAGAGCTGGCTCTCCATAGACGCACCTCGGGGGCTTCCGGTCCCTTACATGGTCTGCCGGATCCGGCCCCGGCGCACCGGCAGCCGCCCGGGTAGGGGCCGGGGCGCGGGCGGCGCGGGCGTGCGCTCCGGAGCCCGTGGCCGCCCCCGGAGCCCAGTGACCGCCTCGGTCCCCGGGCCCGCCCCCGGGCCCGCCCCGCCGAGGGCCGGGTGCGCCCCGCTACGCCGAACGACTGAGGCCGGGGCGCGCGCCGCGCGGGTCCGGGTGCGCGGCGGCCCGGCCCCGCCGTACGCGGGACCGGGCCGCCGTGGGATGTCCGAGGTGCCGTGGCCGGTTCAGCAGTCCTGCCACAGCCGGGTCATCACCCGTACGCCGAAGCGCAGTCCCTCCAGCGGCACCCGCTCGTCCACGCCGTGGAACAGACGGCTGTAGTCGAGGTCGTGGGGCAGCTTGAGGCCCTTGAAGCCGAAGCAGCGGATGTCCAGCTTGGTGAACGCCTTGGCGTCGGTGCCGCCGGGGTTGCAGTACGGCACGGGATGGCCGTCGGGGTCCTCGGCGCGCACGGCGGCGCACATGGCGTCGACGAGCGGGCCGTCGAAGGAGGTCTCCATGGCGATGTCGTGGTTGACCCACTCGCGGGAGACCGAGGGCAGCAGCAGCGCGTCGACGGTGCCGATCAGCTCCTGCTCGTGGCCGGGCAGGAAGCGGCCGTCGACGCGGGCGGTGGCGCGGCCCGGGATCACATTGGTCTGGTAGCCCGCCGAGAACATCGTCGGGTTGGCCGAGTTGCGCAGGACCACCTGGAGGAAGTCGGCGACATGGCCCAGCTTGGCCAGCTCCGTCTCCAGGTCCTCGGCGTCCTCGGTGTCCAGGTCGACGTCGACGCCCTGGAGCCGGGCGGCCTCCTCCAGTACGGCGCGCACCGGCGCGATCAGCCGGACCGGGAAGGTGTGGCGGCCGATGCGGGTGAGGGACTCGGCGAGGTCGGTGACGGCGTTCTCGGTGTTCGGGGACGAGCCGTGCCCGGCGCGTCCGGTGGCCGTCAGCTCCATCCAGGCCATGCCGCGCTGGGCGTTCTCGATCGGGTAGAGGCGGCGGGTGTCGTCGAGGGCGTAGCTGAAGCCGCCGCCTTCCCCGATCGCCTCGGTGACACCGGTGAACAGCTCCGGCCGGTGCTCGACCAGCCAGTGGGCGCCGAACCTGCCGCCCGCCTCCTCGTCGGCGAGGAAGGCGAGGACGATCTCGCGGGCGGGCCGGGTGCCGGTGCGGGCGAAGTGCCGGGCGGTGGCCAGCATGACGGCCACCGTGTCCTTCATGTCGATGGCGCCGCGGCCCCACAGATAGCCGTCGCGGATCTCGCCGGAGAAGGGCGGGACCTGCCATTCGGCGGCGTCGGCGGGTACGACGTCCAGGTGGCCGTGGACGAGCAGGGCGCCGCGGGCGGGGTCGGTGCCGGGGATGCGGGCGATGACGTTGGCGCGGCCCGGGGCGCTCTCCACCAGCTCGGAGGCGATGCCGACGTCGGCGAGGCGGGCCACGACCCAGTCGGCGCAGGCGCGCTCGTCGCTGGTGGGGTTGGAGGTGTCGAAGCGGATCAGCTCCGCGCACAGGTCGACGACTTCCTGCTGCGCCTCCTCGGAGGCGGGGACGAGGGCGGGGGCGGTGCTGGTCATGGTGCTCCTACGGGGGCCGTGCCGGAGGCGGCCGGGGTCGTGGTGCCGGTGTCGCCGGACTGGTCCTCGACGGTGGTGGTGCCGTACGGCCGGATCCAGCCGACGAGGCCGAGGGCGGCGTAGAGGACGAAGGCGGTGAGCAGGGAGTTCAGGGCGGGGATGCCACCGTCGTAGAACTTGCCGACGCAGAACGCGGCGGCCCAGATGACCAGGGACATGGGGACCCAGGTCGGCGAGGTGGCGGGCAGGGTCCCGGCGTCACGGGTGGCGTCGAGCGGGGCGCGCATGCGGCGCACGACCCAGTACTCGGCGACGATGATGCCGCCCACCGGCGGGATGGCGACGCCGAGCACGGACAGGAAGTCGGTGAAGTGGGTCATGATGCCGATGGCGGACAGCACGGTCCCGGCGATGCCGAGGACGATGGTGACCGCGCCGCGGTGCAGGCGCTTGGCGAAGACGACCTGGAAGAAGTTGACGACGCCGAGCGAGGAGCCGTACAGGTTCCAGTCGTTGATCTTCGCCGTGGACATCAGGACGACCAGGACGCCGAAGACGCCGGAGGTGGAGAGCACGATCTGCGAGACCTGGCCGTTGCCGACCATGTGGCCGAGCAGCACGCCGGTCAGGCCGACGATGTACTCGGAGAGGATCATCGACGAGGCGCTCTGCAGGAAGACGTGGCTGCCCTTGCGGTTGTAGCGGGTCATCTCGGGCGAGACGATCGCGCCGGTCATGTAGCCGCCCGCGATGGCGGTGGCGGCGACGGAGAGCGGGATCGCCTGGCCGGGCGCCGGGGAGTGGATCAGCTCGGACAGCGAGTGCTCGCTGAGCGCGTCGGTGACCGACCAGGCCACCATCGCGAAGAACAGCGGGGTGACGATCTTGGCGAAGACGGCCATGTAGCGGAAGCCGAAGATCACCAGGACGGTGATGGCGATGCCCGCGACCACGCACCACAGCCAGGACGGCCCGCCGACCAGGGAGGACACGCTGTCGCCGAAGATCGTGTTCTGGACGCCGAACCAGCCGACGAGGCTGATCGAGATGACCAGGCTGACCAGGGCGGAGCCGTTGCGGCCGAAGCCGGCCCAGCGGGTGAGCAGCGGGGTCGCCAGGCCCTCGCGCATCCCGGCGAGGCCGATCGCGAAGATCACGACCTCGAGGATCACCGCGCCCAGGGTGAAGGCCCAGAACGCGTCGCCGAAGGACATGCCGACGCCGATGGTGGCGCCGAGCGTGAACTGCGAGATGGAGCCCGACTGGGCGAGCCACTGGAGCAGCATGGTCCAGAAGCCGAGCCGCTTGTCGCGCGGGACGCGGGACAGGGCGTAGTCGTCGCTGCCGACGGCTCTGGCGCCACCCTCCTGCGGGGGCGCGGCCGCGTTCTCGTGTGTGGCCATGGTCACGACTCCCTGGGGGCGTTGCCGAGGGTCTGCAGGTGGGCGAGCGGGCCGTAGCGGGCGACGAGGGCGGCGAACTCGGCCTCGTCGTGGAAGTCGAGGCGGCCGCCGCCGTACGCCTTCGCCGTCTCGACGGCGAACCGGGCCGCCGCCGCGATGTCGCCCTCGTGGCTCGCGCCCGTCTGGCAGCCGGGCACCGCCGCGGCGGAGGTCACCGCGACACCGACGACCGGGGCGGAGGTCGCCGTGGCCGGCTGCAGGATCGAATTGATGTGGTGTACACCGTTACCGTACGGGGTGATGTCCTGGGTGGTCACCGGGTACGTGACCAACGGCTCACCGGTGACCACGGCGAGCAGCTCGCCCAGCTGCTCGCTGACCCGGAGCACCCAGCCCTCCTTCACGGTGGGTGACAGGGCGAGGCCCTTGTGGTTGATGATCCGGTTGCCCTTGGTGGTGTCGATGGACAGCACCGCCTCCATGTCGGCGGTGACCTCGTGCCGGTTCATGGTGGCGATGTCGACCGGCGAGTCCATGAACGGGACCGGGTCGTGCGGCGCGGTCGGGGCGTTCGGGCAGATGTGGGTGGCGACGACCACGTCGCCGTCCAGGACGTCGCCCCGGCGGCGCATGTCGAGCAGCTTGGCGGCGGTGGCCAGCGCGGCGACGGCGCCGTCCGCGTCGGAGACCAGCCCGGTGATCTCCGGGCGCGCGCCGACGCCGCCCAGCCGGCCCACCACGCCGAGGGTGCGGGCCGTGCCGCCGGCGGCGCGGCCGCCGCGCCCGGGGATCCGCACGAGGACGAAGTCCGTCGAGCCGCGCTCGCCGGTGACGGTGGTGACCTGGGCGCCGGAGCCCTCGGGACCCGCGAAGGTGTCGAGATGGGCGGCGACGCGCTTGCCGTCGACGTCGGGGTCGTCGAGCAGCTCGACGAGGTCCAGGACGTACTTCAACATGGGCAGTTCTCCTGATCCGCACCCGGGGCGGTGCTGACAGCAGGTTCGGGATCCGTTAACGTTCTCCGCAACTGTTTCCCGTTATCTGCAATACGCGTCTGGATGGCGAGACGCTTCGTCCGGCGCGGCGAGGAGACGGCAAGCGAGGGACAAGCGAGGGAGAGGAGCCGTCCGTGCCTGATCAGCCCGGTAGGTCCGGTCAGCCTGACCAGTCCGGTCAGTCCGGCCAGTCCGGTCAGCCCGCCGACCGCAGGACCCCGGCCGGGGCGCTGCAGACCGTGGACCGCGCCCTGCTGGTGCTGCTGGCCTTCGAGCGCTCGCGGCCCGACTGGGGGGTGACGGAGGTGGCCGGCGAGTTCGGCTGGGACACCTCGGTCGCCCAGCGGCTGCTGTCCACGCTCGCGGGCCGCGGCTTCCTGGTCTCCGACCCGGCGACCCGGCGCTACCGCATCGGCCCGGCCGCGCTGCGCCTGGGCCGGCTGTGGGAGCGTTCGGGCTCCCTGGAGCTGCTGGCGGAACCGGTGCTCCAGGAGCTGCGGACGGTGACCGGCGACACCGTGCTGTTCTGTCTGCCGGACAGCTTCCACATGCGCTGTGTGGCGGCCGTCGAGGGCGAGGAGGGGCCGCTGCGCTACTACCCGCTGGTCGGCGAGCTGTACCCGGCGCACGCGGGCGCCACCAGCAAGTCGTACTACGCCTTCCTCCCCGACGAGCAGCGCCACCGGCTGTTCCGCAGCCGTCCGATGGCGCGCTTCACCGAGCGCACGGTCACCGACCCCGACCGGCTGGAGCGCGAGTTCCGCGAGGTGCGCGCGCAGGGGTACGCCTGGACCGTGGGCGAGTACGACGCCGGGATCGGCACCGTCGCCGTGCCCGTCTTCCTCGGCGCCGAGCCCTACGGCAGCCTCAGCCTCGGCGCCGCCAAGGAACGCTTCCCGGACGGGCCCGAGGACCGCCTCGACGCGCTGCGCCGCGCGGCCCGGCTCCTGGAGCGGCGCCTGACGCATCCGCCGCAGCACCACCGCAGGCCGCGCGCCGCGCGCCCGGCCTGACCCGCACCTCACCATCGCACCCGTATCACCCCCGTGTCGCACCTGTGTCGCACCCGTTCAATGAGGGACACCCCGTGAATCTGCTGCTCCTGTCCAACTCCACCCAGTACGGCCGCGGTTACCTGGAACACGCCCTGGACACCGTGACCGGCTTCCTGCCCGCGGGGGCGCGGCTGGCGTTCGTGCCGTACGCGCTCGCCGACCACGACGCGTACACCGCCAAGGTGCGCGGCGCGCTCGCGGACGCCGGGATCGAGGTGCGCGGGGTGCACGAGGGCGGCGACCCGCTCGCGCGACTGGCCGCGTCGGACGCCGTGTTCGTCGGCGGCGGCAACTCGTTCCGGCTGCTGAGCGCCCTGTACCGGACGGGACTGCGCGAGGCGCTGCGGGACGCGGTGCGCGGCGGGCTGCCGTACATGGGGGCCAGCGCGGGCACCAACATGGCCGCGCCCACGCTGCGCACCACCAACGACATGCCGATCGTGCAGCCGCCGTCGTTCGAGGCGCTGGGCCTGGTCCCCTTCCAGATCAATCCGCACTACCTGGACCCCGACCCGCGCTCCACGCACAAGGGCGAGACCCGCGAGGAGCGGCTGACGGAGTTCCTGGAGGAGAACGACGTGCCGGTCCTGGGGCTGCGCGAGGGCTCCTGGCTGCGGGTGGCCGACGGCCGTGCCGCGGTCGGGGGCGAGCGTCCGGCCCGGCTGTTCCGGCGGGGTGCGCAGCCGTGCGAGCTGGCCGTCGGGGCGGACGTCTCCGAACTGCTCACGGTGACACCGGAGTTCGACCGGCGGGCGTAGCCTGCGCGCGCCTTGGCCCGGCGCCGTTGATCGTGTTTAGGTTAGGCTAAGCTAAGTGCGAGATCCGGCGTGGGGCACCCTCTCCCCCGCGCCCAGGGCGTACAGCTCGTGAACGGGGCGGAGATGACGGAGCCGAGTACGGCGCAGGCCGCGGGAACGACGAGGACGGCGGGGGCGGCCGGGAGGCCGGTGCCCGCTCCGACGCCGGGCGGCCGGGACCTGCCGTGGGCGAAGGAGCTCCGGGGCCGCACGGTCGTCGTGAAGTTCGGCGGCAACGCCATGGTGGATCCGTCCCTGCACCGGACGTTCGCCCAGGACCTGGTGGAGCTGCGGCACGCGGGCCTGCGGCCCGTCGTCGTGCACGGCGGCGGCCCGCAGATCAGCGCCCTGCTCGACCGGCTCGGCCTGGAGGTGCGCTTCGAGGCCGGGCTGCGGGTGACGACGCCGGAGACCATGGACGTCGTCCGGATGGTGCTCACCGGCCACGTCCAGCGCGAACTGGTCGGAGCCATCAACGCCCACGGGCCCTTCGCCGTGGGCCTGTCGGGCGAGGACGCCCACACGATGACCGCCGTGCGGCGCTCCGCCTGGGTGGACGGCCGGCCCGTGGACATCGGCCTGGTCGGCGACGTCGTGGCCGTGGAGGCCGCCACGATCGACGCGCTGCTGGAGCAGGGCCGCATCCCCGTGGTCTCGCCCGTCGCACGCGGCGAGGACGGCCTGGTCTACAACGTCAACGCCGATCTCGCCGCGTCGGCCCTGGCCGTGGCGCTGGGGGCGGACCGGCTGGTGGTGATGACCGATGTCGAGGGCCTGTACGCGAACTGGCCGCACCGCACCGAGGTGATCGGGCGTCTGACGGCCGGTGAGCTGGACGCACTGCTGCCGGGACTCGCCGCCGGAATGCTGCCCAAGATGGAGGGCTGCCTGCGCGCCGTACGGTCCGGGGTCGCCAGGGCCCAGGTCGTCGACGGCCGGGTCCCGCACGCGCTGCTGCGCGACGTCTTCACCGGGACCCCGTCCGGCACCACGGTGGTCCCGGACGGGATCTGACGGCACGTAACGCGACGTGTGACCACCCGGACGTGACGGTGGCCCCGCCCGAGGGCGGGGCCACCGTCATGTCCGGGCCGCCGGGGCGCTAGCCGCAGCGCCGCCCGGGATAGGAGTCCGTCTCCGGCGCCCCGGCCTCGCGCATCCGGCGCAGGACCTCGGCGAGCGACGTGTCGTCCACGTCGACGGGGATGTTGAGGTGCCGGTCGAAGACGAAGGTCTCCCCCGCGTCCGCGCGCCAGATGATCCAGCGGGGCAGGACGTCGGGCTCCTCCCAGAGGTGGGCGTACCGCTCCAGGACGTCCGTCGGGCTGCTCATGGTTGTCCCGCTTCCGGTCAGGCGTCGGCGGCTTCGGCGAGGGAGCGGGGGCGCAGATCGGTCCAGTGGGTCTCGACGTACTCCAGGCAGGCGTCGCGGGTGGTCTCCTCCAGGGCGACCGTCCACCCTCCGGGCACCGCGGCGAAGGACGGCCAGAGCGAGTGCTGGCCCTCGTCGTTCACCAGGACCAGGAAGCGGCCGTCGGCGTCGTCGAACGGGTTGGTGCTCATGTCCGGTTTCCTCCTGGCCCGTTGGGACGGCGGGCGCCATGTCCACGGGGTGCTCGGTCGGGGATGGGTTCGGCAACAGAGGCGGCCACACACTTAGGTTAGGCTCGCCTAATCGCAGCTTAACGTTCCCTCTTTCCCCTCACAAGGAGACACCGATGCGTCGTCCAGTCGAACGGGTCCCGGACGCGGACGGCACGCAGAGCCCCTTCGCCGCGTTCGGACTGTCCGGTACACCCGGCACCGACGCGTTCTGGGCCGCCGCGGCTCCCGTGCCCGTGCCGTCCGGCGACGGCGGCTGGCTCACCCTGTTCCTGCGGCGCGGCGGTCCGGCGGTCGTCGCGTTCGAGAGCTGGCCGGACCCGGTGCCGCTGGTCCGGTGGCGCGACACGGACTGCTGGTACGCCCAGGTGCCCCTGCCCGCGCGGTTCCGGGCGACCTACCGGTTCGTGGCGGGCGACATCTCCTGCGCCGATCCGCTCAACCCCGTCGGGATGGGCGGCGACCGGTCCGTGACCGCCACACCGGACGCTCCCCCGCAGCCGCACTGGCCGTCCGTCGGCGCCGGCGACGTGCTGCCGCTGCCCCGCACCCGGATCCGCTGGCCCGCCGGGCGGCTGGGCGGGCGGCGGACGGTGCGGGTCCATCCGGTGGGCGGCGGCGGCCCGGTGGTCCTACTGCTGGACGGCGACGACTGGCTCTACCTGCATCCGGCCATGGCGGCGTTCGACGCGGCCGTCGCCGCCGGTGACGTGCCCGCGGTCACGCTGGTCTTCGTGCCGTCCCGGGACCGGCCCGCCGAGTTCGGGTGCCGGCCCGAGCTGTGGGAGTCGGTGCGGGAGGAGTTGCTGCCGCTGGTGGCGGACAGCGGGGTGCCCGCCGACCCGGACCGCCTGGTGGTCGCCGGGCAGAGTCTGGGCGGGCTGAGCGCGCTGTACGCGGCGCTGGAGTTCCCGGAGCTGGTGTCCCGCGTCGCGTGCCAGTCGGGCTCGTTCTGGTGGACGCCCGGGGCCATGGAGCTGCCGGACCCGCTGGGCGGCCCGGTCGGCGGCACCGTCGCCGCGCGGCTGCGCGAGCGGCCCGCCCCGGCCGGACTGAGGATCGCCTTCGACCTGGGCGAGCACGAGACACGTATGCGCCCCCACTGCGAGCTGGTCGAGGACCTGACCCGGCGCTCCGGTGCGACCGTACGGGTGTCCAGATCGGCCTCGCACCATGACCGGGCGGGCTGGCGGCACTCCCTGCTCAGGGATGTCGCCTGGGCGCTGGGCTGACGGGCGCGGGGCCCGGGTCACCGGCGGACCGCCGCGCGCCCCGGGCCCCCGGGGATCCGGCCGGGCCGCTCACCTCGTCACGGCCAGGCGGTACGCCTCGTCGCTCGCCAGGAGTTCGCGGTGGGTGCCCCGGGCGGTGACGACCCCGCCGTCCAGGACGAGGACCCGGTCGGCGGCGTCCAGCAGGGCCGGGCTGGTGGTGACGACGACGGTGGTACGGCCCCGGCGCAGCCGCGCGATGTTGCGCGCGACGAGCTGCTCGGTCACGGCGTCCACCGCCGTCGTCGGGTCGTGCAGCACCAGGACGTCGCTGTCGGCGGCCAGCGCCCGCGCCAGGGAGAGCCGTTGGCGCTGGCCGCCGGAGAGGTTCGAGCCGCGGTCGCGGACCTCGTGGTCCAGCCCCTCCCGGTGCAGGGCGACGACGTCGGTCAGCAGGGACGCCTCGACCGCCTCGGCCACCATGCGGCTCGTCCCGGACGGGTCGATGTTCGAGCGGAGGGTGCCGGCGAAGATCTCGCCGTCGTACGGGTTCACGAGGAGGTGCTCGCGGACCGACTCGACCGACAGCTCCGCGAGCCGCCGCCCGCCGACGCGCACCGTCCCCTCGTAGGCGTCCGGCGGGACGGACAGGGCCAGGATCGAGGTCAGTTCGCCCGCCGCGCGCGGCTGGTGGGCCGCGATCGCCGTGAAGGAGCCCGCCGGGACCCGGAACCCCACGCCGCGCAGGGACCCGTACCGGACGCCGTCGACCTCCAGGTCCCCGCCCGGGTCCGGGCGGCCGGTCCCCGGGGCCGTCACCGGCGGCCCGGACAGCACCAGGGCCATCCGCTCGGCCGAGGCGCGCGCCATCATGACGTACTTGGGCATGTCCGAGAAAAGCTTGAGCGGTTCCATGATGAACTGCGCCAGACCGACGGCCGTGACCAGTTCCCCGATGCTGATCCGCCCGTCGAGGGCCAGCCACCCGGCGGTCAGCGTCACCGAGGCGGCGAGGGCGGCGTTCAGGCCCAGCGCGGCGCCCGCGTAGAGACCGTTCACCCGGGCCACGGTGACCGCCTGCTGCCTGGCCTCCTGGCTGACCTTCCGGTAGGACAGGAACGCCGCGTGGTTGCCGCCGAAGCCGTGCAGCGGGCGCAGGCCGATGATCAGGTCGGCGACCTTCGCGCCCGCTCGTGCCACCCGGGCCTGCTGCTCCTTGGTGCTGGTGCCGATGCGCCGGGACATCACGCTGAGCACCGAGAGGATGGCGACGGTGCCCACCAGGACGAGCAGGCCGAGCCGGAGGCTCGCCAGGCTCAGGGTGACCGCCGCGATCAGCACCGAGACCAGGGAGCTGACCAGCATGGGGACCACCTCCACGATGTCGGCGGTCTGGTCGGCGTCCTCGGTGGCGATGGTCAGCACCTCGCCGGACTTGAGGCCGGTGTCCCGGGCCACCGGCTGGAGGCCGCAGGCCGCGACCCGCACCCTCCAGCGGTGCGCCTCGGTCGTGTTGGCCTTCTGGAGGACGCGCATCCCGAAGCGCCACGACAGCGACACGGTCGTGACGATCACGGCGAGCGCCGCGACCGACAGGCCGAGCGCCGCCGCGCTCCGGTGCCGCAGGGTGTGGTCGACGATCAGGCCGAGTGCGATCGGGAAGGCGGTCTCGCCCGCCTGGTACAGCCCCATCAGGAGGGTGCCCCAGGCCATCGCGCCCACGTTGCGGCGCACGGCGGTGCGGAGGATGCCGGATCCCTGGGCGCGGGACCGCTGGACGTCAGGAGTGGTCATCGAGGTGGCGGGCAATCGCTTCCGGGGTGCGCAGGGTGAACAGGTCGCGGATGGTGATCACGGGTCCGAACTCGCGGCGGAGCAGCCCGTTCAGGCGGACGGCGAGCATGGAGTGGCCGCCGAGCGACACGAAGTCGCTCACCGCGCTCACCTCCTCGTCGTCCAGGTCCAGGGCCTCGGCGAAACACTCGCAGACCAGTGTCTCGGTCCCGGTCCGCGGGCGGCGCTCGCCCCCGGTGGTCAGCGCTCCCAGCGGCCGGGGCTCGGGCAGGGCCCTGGTGTCGGCCTTGCCGTTGACGGTGAGCGGGATGCGGTCGACCTCGGCGTAGTGGGTCGGGCGCAGGAAGTCCGGCAGCGCGGCGCCCACCTCGGCGGCGACGGTCGCCAGGCCGGCGCCGTCGAGCACCAGGTAGGCGGCCAGCCGGTGGGCGCCGTCGGCCTGCGGGTCCGGCTGGGCGACGGCGGCGGTGAAGCGTACCGCCGGATGGGCGGCGAACGCCGCCTCGACCTCGCCGAGTTCGACCCGGTGACCGCGGATCTTGACCTGCTGGTCGGTGCGGCCGAGGTAGGCCAGATGGCCGTCGGGCCGCCGGACCACGAGGTCGCCGGTGCGGTACATGCGTTCGCCGGGCCGGCCGAAGGGCGAGGCGACGAAGCGGTGCGCGGTCTGCGCGCTCTGGCCGAGGTAGCCGCGGGCGATGCCGATGCCCGAGACGTACAGCTCGCCGGGCACCCCGTCCGGCAGCGGTCGCAGCCACGGGTCCAGCACGAACACGTCGGTGTTGTCGATCGCCGTGCCCACCACCGGGTCCTGGCACTCGAAGGTGCCCACGCCCAGGGTGTTGATGGTGTATTCGGTGGGTCCGTACAGGTTGTAGCCGACGGTGCCCTCGGTGTCGGCGAGCCGCTGCCACAGGGCCGGGGTGACCGCCTCGCCGCCCAGCAGGACCAGCGCGGGACGCCGGTCCGGGGTGTCGAGCAGTCCCTCGGCCACCAGCTGCTGGGCGTACGTGGGGGTCACGTTGACGACGTCGACGGCGTGCTCACGGCAGTACGCGACCAGGGCGGGCGCGTCGCGGCGCAGCTCCTCGTCGCAGATGTGCACCTCGTGGCCGTCGGCCAGCCACAGCAGCTCCTCCCACGACATGTCGAAGGCGAAGGACACGGTGTGGGCGATCCGGAAGACCCGGTCGCCGTGGCCGGCCAGCACCGGACCGAAGACACGGCGCCGGTGGTTGACGAGCATGTTGGTGAGACCGGCGTACTCGGTCACGACGCCCTTGGGCCGCCCGGTGGAACCGGAGGTGTAGATCGTGTACGCCGGGTGCCGCAGGCGGTCCGGGTCGTCCGGCGCGAACGTCACGAACGGCACGGCCGGCGGGAGCGGCCGGTCGAGTTCGATCAGGTCGCCGGTGAGCCGGGGCGACACGGTGCTGACGGTGAGGGTCACGTCGGGGCGGGCGTCGGCGACGATCGAGGCGATCCGCTCGTCGGGGTGGTCCAGCTCCAGCGGCACGTACGCGGCTCCGGTGCGCAGCACGGCGAACAGGGCGACGATCGAGTCGAGGGAGCGCGGGAGGGCGAGGGCCACGGTCCGCTCGGGTCCGATGCCGCGTCCGGCGAGCACGCCCGCCAGTGCCCGGCTGCGGTCGCGGAGTTCGGCGAACGTCATGCTGCGGCCGTGCGAGACGAGCGCGGTGCGCCGCGGGGCGCGGTCGGCCGCCGCGTCGAACCGGTCGACGACGGTGTCCGTGCCGATGTCCGTGCGGACGGCCGGCTCGGGCTCGGGACCGAAGCCGCGCAGGGCGCCCACCGGTCCGCTCGCCGTGGCCAGGTCCTCCAGCACGCGCACGTAGCCGTCGAGGAGGCGGCGGGCGCCGTCGCTGTCGCCGTGGCGGTGCTCCAACTTGATCGTGAGCCGGTCGCCGGGGGTGACGACCCAGGTGAACGGGTAGTGGGTGGAGTCGTCGGAGCGCACGGCGGTGATGCCGTGGCGGGCGTTCATCTCGGCGAAGGCGTCCAGGTCCAGGAAGTTCTGGAGCACGAAGAGGTTGTCGAACAGGGTGTCGTGGCCGCCGGCCCGCTGGATCTCGCCGAGGCCGAGGTGTTCGTGCTCCATGGCCGCGACCCGGGACGCCTGGACCGCCGTCAGGTAGTCCTCGACCGTGTCGTCGGGCCGGGCCCGGGTCCACATCGGCACGGTGTTGAGCAGCACTCCGACGATGTCGGCCAGTCCCTCGCCCTCGCGGCCGGAGACGGTCACGCCGAACACCGCGTCGGCGCGGCCCGTGTGTGCGCCCAGCAGCAGGCCGAACGCGCCGGTGAGGACGGAGTTGAGGGTGACGCCGTGCTTCCTGGCCGCCTCCCGCAGCAGGTCCGACTGCTCGGCGGTGAGGGTGCGCACGAGGGCGGGCGGCAGGTCCGCCGAGAGGGCGGGTGCGGGTCCGGCGAGCAGGGTCGGGCCCGGGAGCGCGGCCAGGTGCTCGGCCCAGAAGCGTTCCGAGGCGGCCTGGTCCCTGGCGGCGAGGGTCCGGGCGTGGTCCTCGAAGCCGGGTGCGACGGGGTGGGTGTCCGGCTGTTCGCCCGCGAGGACGGCCTCGTAGGCGGCGAACAGGTCGCGCAGCACGATCGCGCGGGACCAGCCGTCCCACAGCAGCAGGTGGTAGCTGAGGAGGAGGTCGTCGCGTCCGCCGGGCCGCCGGATCACGGTCAGCCGGATCAGGGGCGGATCGGTCAGGTCGAATCCGGTGCCGCGGTCGCGCGCGCACAGGTCCCGCACGTCCGCCTCGGTGGACAGTTCGACCGTACGGACGGCCGCCCGCAGGCCCGCCCTGAGGAGCTGGACCGGGTTGCCGTCGTCGTCGGTGGTGAAGGCGGCGCCGACGGCGGGGTGCCGGGCGATCACGGCCGCCATGGCCTCGGCGAGCGCGTCGGTGTCCAGTCGCCGGTCGAAGCCGAAGTGGCTCTGGGCGACGTAGTGCCCGGACGCGCCCGCCAGTTGGGCCTGGAAGAACAGTCCGCGCTGGAGCGGGGTGACCGGTGCGGTGCGTTCGGCGGTGGCGGCGGCGTCCGCGATGCCCTCCAGGGCGTGCAGCCAGTGGGCGGTGATCTCGTCGGGGATCTCCTCGGCGAGGGTGAATTCGGCGTGCAGGCTGCCGGTGGCCGCGTCGGTCCAGGCGTTGACCTCCACGGCGTACGGGCTGCCCTGGCCGCCGCCGGTGATGCGCGGAGCCTGGGACTCGCCGCCCCGGCCGAGGTAGTTGAAGAGCACCTGCGGGCGGGCGGTGAGCAGCGGGGCGGTCTGCGCGTTGAGGTGGCGCAGCCGGCCGTAGGCGAGATGCCCGGCCTCGTCCGGCTGTCGCTCGGCGAGTTCGCGGGCCGCGGCGACGGGGTCGGTGTGCGCGGTGAGCCGTACGGGGGCGATGGCGGTGAACCAGCCGACCGTGCGGGTGTAGTCGTGGTCCTCGCGCACGGGGACGCGGCCGTGCCGCTCCAGGTCGATCGCGAGATCGGTGGGGGCCGGCTGGATCCGGGTCAGCGCGGCGCGCAGTGCGCCGCAGAGCAGTTCGGTGAGGGCGACGCCGAGCGCGGCGGGCGCGGTGCGCGTCACCCGGTCGCTGGTGCCGGGATCGAGGACGGCGGTGGTCTCGCGCAGCGCGCCGGTCGCGGGCAGCAGCGCGGGTGCCCGGAGGATGTCGATCCAGTGGCCGAGGCCGGTGGTGTCGGCGGACTCCTGGACGAGTGCCTCGGCGTACTCGGCGTAGGACGTGGTCGGCGGTGCGAGTTCCCGCCCGCGCAGGGCGTCCGCCAGGTCGTCCAGCAGGATCAGCCAGGACACCGAGTCGACCGCGAGATGGTGGACGGTGACGACCAGGGTGCGGGTGGCGGGGAGCCAGGTGAACGCGGTGAGGTCGCCGGTCGCGGGGTCGAGCCGGGCGGCGGCCTCGTCGGCGGCAGTGGTGGCGTCGGCCGTGTCCGCGCGTACGACGGTGGCCTCGCGTGCGGGGCCGGTGCGCAGCGTCCACACGCCGTGCTCGGTGCTCAGCCGCAGCCCGAGGGCCGGGTGGGCGGCCAGGACGGCGTTCGCGGCGCGCTCGATGTCCCGGTAGGCGATGCCGTCGGGCACCTCCAGGGTCCTGGCCTGGGCGAACCGGTCCAGGGAGCCGCCCAGTTCGCGCCGGCGCAGGATGACCGGGGTGGGCGGCACCGGGCCGTGCTCGCGCCGCGCGGGCGCCGCGGCGGCCTGCGCGCTCCGCGGTGCGCGGGCGGCCAGCTCACCGGCGAGCGCGCGCGGTGTCTTCAGCAGGAACACGTCGCGGGGCGTGACCGGCAGGCCGAGCGCCCTGGCCCGGTTGACGACGGTGATGGCGACGATGCTGTCGCCGCCGGCGCCGAAGAAGTCGGTGTCGGCGTCGGCGCCCGGCTGGTCCAGGGTGTCGGCGAAGATGCCGGTCAGCGCGGTCAGCGCGGAGAGTACGGAGTCGGGGGCGGCCGCCGGAGCCTCCTCGGTCCGCGCTGCGGCGGCCCGCTCGGCCAGGGCCTCGCGGTCCAGTTTGCCGTTGACGGTCAGGGGCAGGGCGTCCACCGCCAGGACGCGGCCCGGCACCATGTGCGCGGGCAGCTTCGCGGCGAGGAGCGCGGTGAGGCCGGCGGGTGCGCGGCCCACGACGTGGGCGACGAGGTGGTCTCCGCTGTCCGCGACGGTGACGGCGGCGTCGGTCACGCCGTCGAGGTCCCGTACGGCGGACTCGACCTCGCCCAGCTCGATGCGGAAGCCCTTGAGCTGCACCTGGTCGTCGGCGCGGCCGGTGAACTCCAGCTCGCCGCCGAGGGCGCGGCGGGCGAGGTCGCCCGTGTGGTACATGCGGGAGCCGTCCGCGGCGAACGGGTTCGCCACGAACCGGCTCGCGGTGAGCCCGGGACGGCCCAGGTAGCCGAGGGACACCTGGTCACCGGCCACGTAGATGGCGCCCTCCCGGCCGGGCGGCACCGGCCGGAGCCGGTCGTCGAGCAGATGGGCGACCAGGCCGGGGACGGGGCCCCCGATGGGGCTGACGCCGTCGGAGCCGAAGTCGTCGCCGGTGAGCACCCGGTGGGTCACATGGACCGTGGTCTCGGTGATGCCGTACATGTTGACCAGTTCGGGCGCTGCGGTGCCGTGGCGTTCGGTCCAGCCGCGCAGCCGCGCGAGGTCCAGCGCCTCGCCGCCGAAGATGATCCGGCGCAGCGCCGGCAGGGGCAGGCCCGCCTGCCGGTCGGCCTCGGTGAACTGGTGGAAGGCGGAGGGCGTCTGGTTGAGCACGGTCACCCCGCGCTCGCGGACCAGCCGGTGGAAGTCGACCGGGGAGCGGGTCAACGCGTAGTCGGGGACGAGCAGTTCGCCGCCGTGCACCAGGGCGCCCCACAGCTCCCAGACCGCGAAGTCGAAGGAGTACGAGTGGAACTGCACCCATACGTCGTCCGGGCCGAAGCCCATGTCCCGGCGGGTGTTGGCGAGCAGCGCCACCACACTGGAGTGCGGGACGACGACGCCCTTGGGCCGGCCGGTGGAGCCGGACGTGTAGATGACGTAGGCGGCATCGTGCGGGCCGGCCTCCTGCGCGGCGGACCCGGCGGGGTCCTGCGGCGGTGCGTCGCCCTGCACGAGGACGCGGGCCGCGACGCCCGCCCGTTCCAGCAGCGCCGTGAAGCGGTCCCGCTCCCCGGGGCCGACGAGGACGGTCTGCGGGGCGGCGTCGGCGAGGATGTACTCCAGGCGTTCGTCGGGATAGGCCGTGTCCAGCGGCACATAGGCGCCGCCCGCGGAGACGGTCGCGAGCAGGGCGACGACCTGTTCCACGGAGCGGGGGACGGCCACGGCGACGCGGCGGCCGGGCCTGACTCCCGCCGCGCGCAGGGCGGCGGCCAGGGTGTCCTTCGCCTCGGCCAGTTCGCCGTAGGTCAGCGAGCGGGTGGTGCCGTCCAGGGCGCACTCGGTGACGGCGGTGGCCGCCGGGTCGCGGAGCGCGGCGGCGTCGAACAGGGCGCCCAGGGTGGTCGGTTCGGTCGGCGCAGCGCTCCGGGTCTCCCCCGGCAGCAGGTCGGCGACGGGGGCGTCCGGCCGGTCGAGCAGTCCGGTGAGGATGCGGGTGAACCTGCGCAGGATGTCCTGGGCGCCGTTCTCCCGCAGCAGCGCGGTGTCGTGGATGAGGTTGAAGCGCGGGTGCCCGTCGGGGGTCCGCTCCACGACCAGGGTCAGCGGGTAGTGCGGGGCGCCCTCGTTGGCGATGCCGGTGACGGAGAGGGTGTCGCCGGGGCGGCGCAGGGCGGAGACGTCGGTCGCCACGTCGAACACCACGAGGGTGTCGAAGAGGGGGCCGGCGCCGGCCCGGCGGCCGATCCGCGCGAGCGAGACGTGCTGGTGTGCGAGGACCGCGCTCTGGTGGGCGCGCACCGAGGAGAGCAGTTCGCCCGCCGTGGTCCCGTCGTCCCAACGGGCCCGCAGCGGAACGGTGTTGATGAACAGCCCGATCATGTCGCCGATGCCGGGGACGTCCGCGTCGCGGCCGGAGACGGTGGAGCCGAAGACCACGTCGCCGGTGTGCAGGAGGCCGCCCAGGGTCAGGGCCCAGGCGCTGTGCACGGCCACGCTCAGGGTGGCTCCGGCGGCCCGTGCGGCCGCGTCGATGTCCTGCGGCAGCCGCGCGGAGGTGTCGGCGAACCGGCCGGAGGGGGTGTGGTCCGCCGCGACCAGTGACGGGCCGGGCAGCCCGGCCAGTTCGGCGTCCCACACCCGGTCGCTCTCTTCGGCGTCGCGTCCGGCGAGCCAGGCGACATGGTCGGCGTAGCCGCCCGCCGGATACACGGTGCCCGGCGCGTGGTACTCGGCGAGCAGGGTGCGGAGCATGGGCGGCACGGACCAGCCGTCGGCGACGATGTGGTGCACGGTCTGCACCAGCACGTCGCGGCCGGCCGCCGCGTCGCGGAACAGCGTGTACCGCATCAACGGGCCGGTGGCCAGGTCGAATCCGGCGCGGCGGTCCTGCTCGGCGTGGTCGCGGATCTCCTCGTCGGTGATGCCGGGCCGGTCGAGCACGGTGAACGGCGCGCGGGCCCCGCTCTCCAGTACGGAGACGACGCGGCCGTCGGAGAGCGCGGTGAACCGCGCGGCCAGGTTGGGGTGCAGGTCGAGCAGCCGGGTGGCCGCGGCGGCGAGCCGGTCGGCGTCGAGTTCGCCCTCCAGGGTCAGCACCTGCTGTTCGACGTAGCTGCCGGTGGAGTCGTCGTCGAAGACCGAGTGGAAGTACAGGCCCTCCTGGAGCGGGGTCAGGGGCAGGATGTCGCGCAGCGCGGGGCCGTCCAGGGCGTCGACGTCGTCCTGGGTGAGCCGCACCAGCGGGAAGTCGCTGGGCGAGTGACCGCCGCCGTCGAGTGCGGCGAGCCCGGCGAGGGCCGTACGGAAGTAGCCGCCGATCGTGTCGATGTCCGTGTCGGTGAACATGCCGTCGGGCCAGGTGAGGGTGGTGACCAGTTCGTACTCGCCGCCGGCGGCGGGTTCGGCGATCGCGTTGAACTCCAGGACGCGGGGCAGGCGCATGCCCGGGTCGCGCTTCTCGCCCAGGTGCCCGGTGGCCCCGGTCAGTTGCCAGTCCCCGGACGCGCCCGCGTCGAAGCGGCCCAGGTAGTTGAAGAGGACCTGGGGCGCGGGGGCGGTGAAGGCGGCACCGGCCAGGTGGCGCAGGGCGCCGTAGGAGACGCCGTTGCCCGGCACGCGGGCGAGGTCCTCCTTGACCGCCTTGAGCGCGGCGGCGAGGTAGCCGGGGTCGGTGAGGTCGTCGGCCGTGCCGGGGTCGACGGTCACGGGGAAGAGCGTGGTGAACCAGCCGACGGTGCGCGACAGTTCCGGCTCGACGCCGGTGGCGGCGGCCACATGGCGGCCCTCGCGGCCGTGGCCCTCCAGTTCGATGTGCGCGAACGTCTGGTCCTGGCCCCGGTCGCGGCGCCACCGGGCGAGGGTGACGGCGAGCGCGGTCAGCAGCACGTCGTTGACGCCCGCGTGGAACCGTGCCGGTACCTCGCCGAGCAGGGCGGCGGTGGTGTCGGGGCCGACCGTGACGGTCCGGGACCTCTCCCGTGCGACGGTGTCGGCCCCGGACAGCGCCCGTCTGCCGAGCGGGGCGTCGGGTCCCGGCAGGGGACGCTCGTAGTACGCGCGGTCCCGGCCGAAGTCCGCGCTCTCCAGCAGTTGTGTCCAGCGCCGGAACGAGGTGCCGACCGCGGGCAGTTCGACGGGTTCGCCCGCGGCGCACCGGCGCCATGCCGTGGCCAGGTCGTCCATCAGGACCCGCCAGGACACGCCGTCGACGACCACGTGGTGGGCGACAAGGACCAGTTGGCGTGCAGCGCGGCGCCAGACGGCCCGCAGCATGATTCCGCCGTCCGGGTCCAGTCCGCCGGTGGCGAGGGCCACGCACTCCTCCAGCGGCCGGTCGCTCTCCTGCCAGTGGGCCCGTGCCGTGCCGACCGCCGGGATGTCGAAGCTCCAGCGTTCGCCGCGCACGAGCCGGGCGCGCAGCATGTCGTGGCGGGCGACGACGGCGGTGAGGACGGTGTCGAGGGCGTCGGCGGTGAGCTGCGCCGGGGTGTTCAGCACGACCGACTGCACGAAGCCGTCGATCGCGTCGGTGGTGCCGCCGAGCCACTGGACGACGGGCGATCCGGTGACGGGGCCGGTCGGTACGTCGCCGTGGTCCACGCCGGTGACGTCCTCGCGGCCGGCCACCGCGGCCAGTGCGCCCAGGACGCTGTGGGCGAAGATCTGCCCGGCGGTGACGTAGAGACCGGCGTCGCGCAGCGCGCTCAGCAGCGAGATGGCGAGGATGCTGTCGCCGCCGAGCTGGAAGAAGTCCTGGTCGACGCCGACCTCCTCCAGCCGCAGCAGCGAGGCGACGGCCGCGCACACCACCCGCTCCTCGTCGGTGACGGGCCGGACGGTCGGGCCGGTGGCGATCTCCGGCTCGGGCAGCGCGCGCCGGTCCAGCTTGCCGTTGGGGGTGAGCGGGAACTCTGGCAGAACGACGATGTGGGCGGGCACCATGTACTCCACCAGGTGCCCGGCGGCCCAGGACCTGACCTCGGCCGCCCGCAGTCCTTCGTGCCCGGCGGCCGGGATCACATAGCCGACGAGACAGGTGCCGCCCGCGCTGTTCTTCCTGGCGACGACGCAGGTGTGCCGTACGCCGGGGTGTTCGGCGAGACCGGCCTCGACGTCCTCCAGTTCGAGCCGCATACCGCGGATCTTGACCTGGTTGTCGGCCCGGCCGAGGAAGTCCAGCGATCCGTCCGGGGCGAACCGCGCGAGGTCGCCGGTGCGGTACAGCCGGGACCCGTCGTCCGCGAAGGGGTTGGCGACGAAGCGGGTCGCGGTCAGGCCGGGCGCGTTGACGTACCCGCGGCCCAGCAGGAAGCCGCCGACGTAGAGTTCGCCGCCGACGCCGACCGGGACCGGGCGCAGTTCCTCGTCCAGGACGTACAGCTGGGTGTTGGGGTTGGCCCTGCCGATGGAGGTCGACAGGCGTTCCGCCGCGCCCCGGTAGATGACGTGCGAGACGCCGATGGTGGTCTCGGCCGGTCCGTAGCCGTGGTACATGGGGATGTCGAGCCGGGTGCGGAACCGCTCGTACAGCTCCGGGGTGAGCACCTCGCCGCCGCACCACACGTGTCGCAGGCTGTCCAGCCGTCCGGAGTCGCCGGCGATCTCCAGCAGGACGTCCAGCATGGACGACACCAGGTAGGTGAAGGTGACGCGCTGTCCGGCGATCACGCTCAGCAGGTGGTGCGGGTCGCGTTCGCCGCCCGGCCGCAGGACCACCAGCCTGCCGCCGCACACCAGGGGCAGGAAGATCTCGTTGACGGAGATGTCGAAGGACAGCGGTGCCTTGAACAGCGAGGCGTCGTCGTGGCCGAAGCCGAGGATCTCGCCGGACTGCCACAGCAGGCGCTCGCTGATCGCCTCGTGCCGGATCATCGCGCCCTTGGGGCGGCCGGTCGAACCGGAGGTGAAGATGACGTAGGCCAGGGCCCCGCCGGGGATGGTGGTCCGGGGTGCCTCGTCGGGTTGGGAGCCGTGGCGCCAGTCGTCGAGGCCGACGGCGACGGCGGGGGGTTCGGCGGCGTCGTGCTCGCCGGAGGCGTTGAGCTGCACCACGACCTGTGCGTCGGCGATGACGACGGCGCGGCGCGCGGCGGGCCACTGCGGATCGAGCGGCACGAACGCGCAGCCCGCCTGGAGCACGCCGAGCAGGCCGATCACCATGTCCGCCGAGCGCTCCAGCGAGATGCCGACCACCTGTTCCGCGGTGAGTCCGCGGGCGATCAGGTGGTGGGCCAGCTGGGCCGACAGGCGTGCCGCCTCGCGGTAGGTCAGCGACCGGTGTTCGTCGACGACGGCGACGGCGTCCGGCCTGAGCCGCGCCTGTTCGCGGAACATCTCGACGACGGTCGGCCGGACCCGTTCGGCGGCGGTGTCGTTCCAGGCGGCGAGGGTCCGCAGTCGCTCGGCCGTGCCGGACGGGCCGATGGAGCCGAGGGGCCGGTCCGGGAAGTCGGCCAGGTCGTCCAGCGTGAGCTGCGCCCGGGACGGCGACACGCCCTCGGGGACGGCGACGCGCATCCCGTCCGGGGCCTCGTCCACCTCCCAGCCGCGCGGGGCGCCGCCGCCGTTGCGGACCCAGCCGAGCACGTCGGCGAAGAGGGTGCCGGGGGCGAGGTCGATGCCGTCCGGGCTGCGGTCCGTCGCCCAGTACGACAGTGCGATGGCACATGCCTCGGCGATGGTCCGGTCGGAGTGTTCGCCGATGCGCCGCCGTACGTCGGCCAGGCGCGTGGAGGAGATCTGCACGAGACGAGCGCTCGGTTCCATCATCGAAGTCTCAGCACCTTCCAGGAATTAAGGCAAGGCTAACCTAACTTTCGGCGCCTAACCACCCTCTCGCCAGGCCCTCCAGAGCCGTGCGTAACGGCCGTCCAGAGCGACCAGTTCCTCGTGCGTCCCCTGCTCCACGACCCGTCCCGCGTCCAGCACGGCGATCCGGTCGGCGGCCACCGCCTGGGTCAGCCGGTGCGCCACGAACAGCGCGGTCCGGCCGGAACACGCGGCCAGCACCGCCCGTTCGAGTTCGGCGGCACCCTCGCTGCCCGCCTCCGCCGTCGACTCGTCGAGCACCACCACCGGCGCCCGCCCCAGCACCAGCCGGGCCAGGGCGACCTGGGCGGCCCGGGTGCCGTCCAGCCGCTCGCCGCCCTCGCCGACCGCGGTGTACAGCCCGTCCGGCAGCGCCTCGACCCACGCGTGGGCGCCGGCGGTACGCAGCGCGTCCGTCAGCTCGGCGTCACTCGCGCCCGGTGCGGCCAGTCTCAGGTCCTCGGCGAGCGGGCCGGAGAAGACATGTGTCTCCTGGGTCAGGATGCTCACCAGCGCTCGCGCCCCGGCCTCGTCCAGGTCGGCGAGATCGGTCGTCCCGACGCGCACCGACCCGGCCTGCGGGGTGCCGATACCGGCGATGAGCGCGGCCAGTGTCGTCTTGCCCGCACCCGTCGCGCCGACCAGGGCCAGCGAACCGCCCGCGGGGATCGCCAGGTCGACATCCCGCAGCACCGGCTGCTCGGCGCCGGGATAGGTGAACGTCAGCCCCTTGACCGTCACGGAGCACGCGGCGCCCTCGTCGTCGTCGGCGGTCGAGTCGCCCACCAACCGTTCCTCGGTGGGTTCCGCGAGCACCCCGACGAGCCGCGTCAGGCTCGCGCCCGACTTCTGCGCCTCGTCGAAGGTGAACATGATGGCGCCCAGCGGGGTGAACAGGCGGTGGAACACCAGCGGCGCGGCCGCCACCTCGCCGAGCGTGGCGGAGCCGGTCTCCAGCAGGGCGTAACCCACCACCAGGATCAGGACCAGGCCGATGAACTCCGCGCGGTTCTCCCGCCCGACGAACCGGCCGAAGAAGCGGAACACCTCGATGCCGAGGTCGCGCACCCGCCGCGAGTCCGCGTCGACCTTCTCGCGGAACGCCTCCTCCAGGCGGTACGCCCGCACCGTCTCGATGCCGTTCAGGCCGCTGATCAGCGACTGCGCGCGGTCCGCCTGGGCGGCCCGCTGCTTCCGGTAGAGCGGGGCGGACCGGGGCAGGTACCAGCGCAGGGCCAGCGCGTAGGCGGGCAGCGCACCGGCGCCCGCCAGGCCGAGCCGCCAGTCGAGGCCGAACATGCCGAAGGTGGCGACGGCCACCAGCACCCCCGCGGAGAAGACCGTGGGGACGGCCGCGCGGATGCCCTTGGACAGCACGGCCACATCGTCGCCGACCCGGGAGAGCACATCGCCGCGGCCCACCTGTTCGATCCGGGCGCTCGGCATGCCCAGCACGGCGCGGACGGCGCCCTCGCGCAACTGCGCGAGCAGGTCGGCGCCGAGCCGTCCGATCAGATAGGTGGAGACGGCGGTGGCCGCCGCGCCGAGCAGCGCGGCGGCCACCATCAGCACTCCGACGGTCAGCAGCGCCGAGCGCTCCTTGCCCCCGGTCACCTCGTCGACCACCCGGCCGAGCAGGAGCACCGGGAGCATCTGGAGCGCCGCCCCGGCCACCGTGCTGAACACGGTGCCGGCCGTCAGCCAGGGTGCGCCGCGGCAGTGCGCCGCCACCCACCGGGCCGCCTCACGGCCGGTCGTGGTCCGCAGGACGGCCGGGGCGACACGCGTCCGCGGGGTGCTCACCCCTGACCGGCCGACTTGACGAGCTCGTCGACGGCGTACGGCAGGGAGAGCAGGGTGGCCTGCGACATGGCGGCGCCCACGGCCGGGCCCTCGCTGTCGAGGAGGTACGACACCTTGCCGTTCTTGACCACCTTCAGGTTGGTGAAGAGGGCGAACTTCTTCAGCGCCTCGGTGTCGGCCTTGTCGTTGATGACGAACACCCGGTCGACGTCGACGAGGTCCATGCGCTCCGGGGAGAGCGTCGTGTAGAACTTGTCACCCGCGATCTTGTCGATCTCGGTCTGGCCCTTGAAGCCCATGCCCGACAGGAGCTGTCCGCGGACGTCGGTGGTGGTGAAGGGCGCGACCGCGTCCTTGTACCAGGACAGCGCGACAGCCTTCTGGCCGGCGAACTCCGGGTGGGCCTTCCTGACCGCGGCGAGCTGGTCCCGGATGCCCTGGACCAGCTTCTTGCCCTCGTCGGCCTTGCCGAGCGCCGTGGCGATCTGGAGGGCGTTGTCCTGCCAGGGTGCGCTGAACGGCTCCTTCTCGGCCTTGGTACGGCCCACCGTCGGAGCGATCCTGGAGAGCTTGGCGTACGCGCTCTGGTCGATCTCGGAGTAGACGGCGATGATCAGGTCCGGCCGCAGGGCGGCGATCTTCTCGTAGTTGGGGCCGGAGTCGCCGTTGCTCATGATGACCGTGGGCCGGGCGTCGCCCCACTTGTCCTTCACCCACGGCCACTGGGTGTTGATGTCGGGGCTCCTGCCCGCCGGGTTCGGGTACTGGTCGACCATGCCGACCGGCTTGACGCCGAAGGCGAGGACGTCCTGGTCGTCCGTGTAGCCCACGGTCACGACCCGCTCGGGGGCCTTGGTGATCGTGGTGGATCCGAACGCGTGCTGCACGGTGACCGGGAAGGCGCCGGACGACGCCGAGGCACCGGCGCCCGCGCTGTCGTCCTTGTCGTCCGACGAACCGGAGCCGCACCCCGCGAGGAGACCCGCGCCGAGGGCCACGGCGGACACGGTCGCCGCCAGCCGCCGCCAGGACTTCGTACGTGCCGTTCGATCGAGGAGCATCCGGGATCCCTTGCTTTCGTGCAGTCCGCTGCGGCCCGTGCGGGCAGGCACACCTTACCCGCGATGAGTAAGGTAAACCTAGCCTAAGTTGCGGGAGTTGCCTTCCGGCCGCCCGGATCCCGGACGTGGGTCCGGCCGATGGGCACGACGAGCGGCCGCTCCCCCACCGGATCGACCATCACCTCGGCGCGCAGACCGAACGCCTCGTGCAGCAGCTCGGGGGTCACCACGTCGCGCGGATGGCCCTGCGCCAGCACCGAACCCGCCTTCATCACGACGAGGTTGTCGCTGTAGCGCGCGGCCAGGTTGAGGTCGTGCAGCACCATGACCACCGTGCGTCCCGACTCGTGCAGGTCGTCGACGAGGTCCAGCACGTCGACGGCGTGCGCCAGGTCCAGATAGGTGGTGGGCTCGTCGAGCAGCAGCAGGTCGGTGCCCTGGGCGAGGGTCATCGAGATCCAGACGCGCTGCCGCTGCCCGCCCGAGAGCGCGTCGACCGGCCGGCCCGCCAGGTCGGACACCCCGGTCATGGCGAGCGCGCGCTCCACCACCGAGGCGTCGTCGGAGGACCACTGGCGCAGCCAGCTCTGGTGCGGATGACGGCCCCGGGCGACCAGGTCGGCCACGGTCAGGCCCTCCGGGGCGACCGGCGACTGCGGCAGCAGACCGAGCTTCTTCGCCACGTCCCTGGTCTTCAGCTCCGCGATGTCCGCGCCGTCCAGCACGACCGAGCCCCGGGTCGGCTTCAGCAGCCGCGACAGGGTCCGCAACAGGGTGGACTTCCCGCAGCCGTTGGGGCCGATGATGGTGGTGATCACACCCGGCGGGATCGCCACGTCCAGCGTGTCGATGACGGTCCGGTCGCCGTAGCCGACCGAGACGCCCCGGGCCGCCAGCCGCGGGACGTCCTGTGTCGCGGAACCGGTCTCGGTGGTGTACTGAGCGACCACGGCCTCCCCCTTGAGTTTAGGCTTGCCTAACTTTCTATCACCTAGCGGCGGTTGGCCCGCACCAGGAGGTGGACGAGGAAGGGCCCGCCGATCGCGGCGGTGACCACGCCGACCGGCAGGGAGAGAGGCAGCGCGGTGCGCGCGACGAGGTCGGCGCCGGTCAGCAGCACCGCTCCCACCATGGCGGACGCCGTCATCGGCGGGGTCGGGGACTTCGTCAGGCGCAGCGCCACCTGCGGCGCCACCAGCGCGACGAACGGCACCGGTCCCGCCGCGCTCACCGCGAACCCGGCCAGCAGCACCGCGCACAGCATCAGGACGGCCCGCACCAGCCGGTGGCGGACGCCGAGCCCGGCGGCCACGTCGTCGCCGAAGTGCAGCGGTTTGAACTGGAAGGCGGCGCACGTCACGACGGCCAGGACGGCGAGCGTGCCCCACAGCGCCAGCCGGACCTGGTCCCAGGAGCGGTCGTCCAGCGAGCCGACCAGCCATGCCTGGGCCCGCGCCACGTCCCGGATGTCGGCGGTGGCCAGCAGCCAGGTGGTGAGCGCCTCCGTCACGGCGCTCACCGAGATGCCGATGAGGATGAGCCGGAAGCCGTCCATCCCGCGGCGCCACGCCATGAAGTACACCAGCAGCCCCGCGCCGAGACCGCCGGCCAGCGCCGCGGCGGGCAGGCCGACCGAGGTGACGACCGCCGTGGTGGCCCCGCCCGAGACCGTCACCAGGAACACCGAGACCGCGCCGGCGCCCCCGGTGATGCCCAGCACGTCCGGACTGGCCAGCGGATTGCGGGCGATGGACTGGGTGATGGCTCCGGACACGCCCAGCGCGACGCCCACCACGAGACCGGCCAGGGCCCGCGGCATGCGCAGGTCCATGATGACGAACCGGTCCACCCGCTCGCCCCGCCCGAACAGCGTGGCGATCACCTGGCTCAGGCTCAGGGGGAAGTCCCCCACGGCGATGGACAGGCAGAACGCCAGGAAGGCCGCCGCCGCCAGCACCAGCGTGACCAGCGCGACCCTGGGCCGCCACACGAAGGACACGGAGCCGATGCGCACACCCGGCGCCACCGAGGACTTCACCACTGTCGTGTTCATGCGTTCCTGAACTTTCCCCGCCACACCAGGACCGCGAAGAACGGGGCGCCGAGGAGGGCGACGAGGACTCCCGCCTCCAGTTCCCCCGGACGCACCACCAGGCGGCCCACGATGTCGCAGACCAGCAGGACGACCGCGCCGAGCAGACCCGCGTACGGCACCAGCCAGCGGTAGTCGGGACCGGCCAGGTAGCGGGCCACGTGTGCCACCATCAGCCCGAGGAAGGCGATGGGACCGCACGCCGCCGTGGCCGCGCCCGCGAGCAGGGTGACGGCGACGATGCCGACCGTCCGGATCAGCGTGATGTTCACCCCCAGGCCCCGCGCCACGTCGTCACCCAGGTTGAGCAGGTTGACGGAGGGCAGGGTGGCGAGGACCAGCACCAGCCCGACCACGATGAAGGCCGTCATCGGCCAGATGACGTCGAACCGGACGCCGGCCACCGAGCCCGCGTTCCAGAAGCGCAGCGCGTTCAGCGCGGCCTTGTCCGACAGCGCCACCGCCGTCGTCATCGCCGCGAGGAACACGGTGACACCCTGTCCGGCCAGCGCGAGGGTCAGCGGGTTGCCCGCGCCCCGGCCGATGCTCGACAGGCCGAAGACGACGACACCGGCGACCGCGGCGCCCAGGAAGGCGAACCACACGTACTGGAAGGGGTTGGTGAGCCCGAGCAGGGAGATCGCCGACACGACGGCGAACGAGGCGCCGGTGTTCACCCCCAGCAGGCCGGTGTCCGCGATGGGGTTGCGCGTGTATCCCTGGATCAGCGCCCCGCTGGTGCCCAGCGCGATCCCGGCCACGATCGCGAGCACCGTACGGGGCACCCGTACGGTCCGCACGATGAGCCGGATCTCCGTGGCCCTCTGGTCGGGGTCCGGCGCACCGGACAGTCCGTGCCACACCTCGGCCGGGCTCAACGCCCGCGCGCCGACGGCCAGGGAGACCACCGCGGCGGCCACGAGGATCCCGACGATGACGCCCAGGCCCGCGATCCGCCGCCGCCGGGCCTCCGCGACCACCCGCGAGGACGCGGGACGTTCCACTGTAGTCGTGCCCATGTCGACGAACGCTATCCCTTGCCTCGAGCCCGGCCGCCGGGGTGCCGGGGCGCTCCGCACCGGCCGGGTGGCCGGCCGCCGGGGCGCGGGCGGATGACAGGGGGCACGGACGTTCCTTTCTGCTGCGTGCCGCGGATCTGCTGGGTGCCGCGGACCGGCTAGCGGGCCGGCTGGTGGATCTGGCCGCCGGCTCCCCCGGCGACGGGCCGGATGGCGTCGGGCACGTCCTTGAGGCCGCGGTCGAGGATCGAGGCCAGGATCTCGCCGACGCGTACGGCGGTGTTGGACAGCAGGGAGGAGGTGATGCCGTGCGTGTGCTCGGTGCCGCCCTGGAGGTAGATGCCGCAGGCCAGTTCGGGGTCGGTCGCCACCCGGTAGTCCCGTTCGACGCGGACGCGGCCCTGCTCGTCGCGGTGGCACCGGTCGGCCGCCTCGCCGAGCAGACCGAGGCCGTCGGCCTCCAGGTACCCGGTGGCGCACACCACGGCATCGGCGTCCAGTCGGGTCTCCTCGCCGGTGACGAGGGACTTGACGGTGACCTGGACCCCGTCGGGCGTCCGCGCCACGTCCGTCAGGCGCGAGACGTTCAGGAAGCGCAGCCGCTCGGTGCCGAGCACCCGCTCCTGGTACGCCTGCCGGTACAGGTCGTCGATGAGGTCGATGTCCACCACGGAGTAGTTGGTGTTGCCGTGGTAGTCCATCAGCCGGCGCTTGACGTCCTCCGGCGCCGCGAAGTACTGGTCGACCGCCTCGGGGTCGAAGATGCGGTTGGCGAAGCTGCTGTCGTCCGCCGGGCTGTAGCCGTAGCGGGAGAAGACCGCGCAGACCTCGGCACGGGGGAAGCGGCGGTGCAGATAGGCGACGTTCTCGGCGGCGCTCTGGCCCGCGCCCACGACGACGAAGCGGGTCGGCTCGGTGCCCGCCAGGCCGTCCACCTTCGCCAGCAGGTCGGAGTTGTGCCAGATGCGGTCGCCGCGCTCGACGCCCTCGGGCATGAGCGGGCGCAGTCCGGTGCCCAGGACGAGGTTGCGGGCGCGGTGGACGACGATGTCGTCGCCGGACCGGGCGGTCACGTCGACGTACTCCACCACGCCGTCGCGCACCACGGGGTCGACGGCGACGACCCGGTGCCCGTAGGAGACCATGTCGTCGACCTTCGCCGCGGCCCACTCGAAGTAGTCGTGGAACTCGACCCGGAGCGGGAAGAGGTTCTTGTGGTTGACGAAGTCGATCAGGCGGCCCTTGTCCTGGAGGTAGCACAGGAAGCTGTACTCGCTCGCCGGGTTCCGGAGCGTCACCAGGTCCTTCAGGAAGGACACCTGCATCGTCGCGTCGTCGATCAGCATGCCGCGGTGCCAGCCGAAACCGGCCTGCTGTTCGAAGAAGTGAGCGGTGACCGTCTCGTGTCTTCCGACGCGCGCGTTGTGCTCGCTCAGCGCGATCGCCATGGCGACGTTCGACGGCCCGAAGCCGACACCGATCAGATCGTGGATCAGTGGAGCGTCGCCAGGAAGAGCCTGTGACATGTCACTCCCATTCGTGCGGGACAGCCGCCCGCGGGCGTCCTGTCGGGGTGGGGAAGCCGGGAGACCGGAGGAACTCCGGTACCGATGCGGGGATGTGGGGATACAGCGGTTGCGGGGACGGGGCGGTACGGGTTCCAGGCGCACCGAGGACCGGCGGCCGAGCGGAACTTAGGTAAAGCTAACCTCATCGCACGACGCTGTCGACCAGACAAAGCGGACGGCCTGTCCGCTCACCGGCCAACCGCGCCCGGAATCACGGCTGTTGCAACGTTAGGTAAGGCTTGCTTTACTCACTCTGGTGCTGTCGCTCTCCCCGAGGAGGAACCCCTGATGCGGGTCGTCATGTTCGGCTATCAGACCTGGGGCCATCGCACCCTGAAAGCGCTCCTGGACTCCGAACACGACGTCGTGATGGTCGTGACCCATCCCAAGAGCGAGCACGCCTACGAGAAGATCTGGAGCGACTCGGTCGCCGAACTCGCCGAGGAGCACGGCGTCCCGGTCGTCATCCGCGACCGCCCCGACGACGAGCTGTTCCAGCGGCTCAAGGAAGCCGACCCGGACATCATCGTCGCCAACAACTGGCGGACCTGGATCCCGCCGCGCGTCTACACCCTGCCGCCGCACGGCACCCTCAACGTGCACGACTCGCTGCTGCCCAAGTACGCCGGTTTCTCCCCGCTGATCTGGGCGCTCATCAACGGCGAGTCCGAAGTGGGCGTCACCGCGCACCTGATGGACGAGGTGCTCGACGCCGGTGACATCGTCCTCCAGCGCGCGGTCGCCGTCGGCCCGAGGGACACGGCCACCGACCTGTTCCACAAGACGGTCGACCTGATCGCCCCGGTCACGATCGGCGCCCTCGACCGGATCGCCTCCGGCGAGACCGAGTTCACCCGGCAGGACCGGTCGCAGGCCAGCTTCTTCCACAAGCGGGCCGAGGAGGACATCCGGATCGACTGGGGCTGGCCCGCCGAGGACCTGGAGCGTCTGGTCCGCGCCCAGTCCGCCCCCTACCCGGCCGCCTTCACCTTCCACCGGGGCAAGCGCCTGGAGATCCTCACCGCCGTCGTGTCCGAGGGCCGCTACGGGGGCACCCCGGGCCGTGTCTTCTACCGCGAGGGCGACGGCGTGGTCATCGTCGCCGGTGCCGACGCCCGCACGGGCCGCAACCACGGCCTGGCCGTCACCCGCGTCCGGACCGAGGACGGCCGCGAACTGCCCGCGACGGAGTACTTCCGGTCCATGGGCGGCTATCTCACCGACCGCCCCTGACCCGGCCGGCACACCTCTCCCCCGCCCGCCCCAGCGCCGCTGCGGCACACCGGTACACCGGTGCCGGGACTCCGCGGGTCGGTCCGGCCCGCGCCCGCCCGGGTCCGCGCCCGCTGCCCGGGACGGCCGCTGCGCGGTGGTCCCGATCGGATGACGGGCCGGGTCCCGTCCGCGGCCGGGTGCCCCGGCGTCCCAGGGGCCGCGGCCCTCCCCGGACGGCACCCGGACCTCCGGCGGCCGTCGCCGGGCCCCGGCGCGCCTAGGATGGCGAGGGTGATGGCAAGAACCAGTGACATCGAGAAGGCGGCCGGTGTGCTGCGCGGCGGCGGGCTCGTGGCCCTGCCGACGGAGACCGTGTACGGGCTGGGGGCCGATGCCGAGAACCCCGCCGCCGTCTCGCGCATCTTCCAGGTCAAGGGCCGTCCGCCCTCGCACCCGCTGATCGTCCACATCGGCGGCGCGGACCACCTGGACGACTGGGTCCAGGAGGTGCCCGAGACGGCGCGCCTGCTGGCCGGGGCCTTCTGGCCGGGGCCGCTCACGCTGGTGCTGCGGCGCGGCGCCCGCGTGCCCCTCGAAGCGACGGGCGGCCTGGAGACGGTGGCCGTGCGGGTGCCCGACCACCCCGTCGCGCTCGCGCTGCTGGCGGCCTTCGGCGGCGGGGTCACGGCACCGTCCGCCAACCGCTTCGGCTCGGTCAGTCCCACCACCGCCGACCATGTCCGTGCGGAGCTGGGCGACGCGGTCGACTTCGTGCTGGACGGCGGCACCTGCGAGGTCGGCGTCGAGTCGACCATCGTCGACGTCACGGGCGATGTCCCGAGCATCCTCCGGCCCGGCGGGGTGACGCGCGAGGATCTCGAAGCGGTGCTGGGCCACCCGCTCGCGGTCCCCTCGACCAGTCACGTCCGGGTGCCGGGCCAGCATCCGTCGCACTACGCGCCGCGGGCCCGGGTCGTCCTCGTCGGGTCCGAGGAGGTCGTCGCCGAGGCGCGGCTCGCGCGGGAGCGCGGGCACCGGGTGGGCGTCTTCCTCCCGCCCGCCCTCGCCGGCACCGCGGTCGAGGCGCACGCCGTGGTCGCGGTCCCCGCTTCGACGGCCGCCTACGCGCGCGGTCTGTACGGGTTCCTGCGCGAACTCGACCGGCAGGAGTGCGACCTCATCGTCGCCTCCCTTCCGGCCGAGGAAGGGCTCGGCCTGGCGATCGCCAACCGGCTCCGCCGCGCCGCGGGCCCCCGGCCCACCGCCTGACCTGCGCCGACGCCGCGCCCACACCCCTCCCCGGGATGCGGGTGCGGCCGGCCGGCCCGGCGGAGGAGCACCGGCGCGGGCGCTCGCGCGGTCACGGGCCGACGGGGAAACAGGTGTCACCCCTGGTGGTCGACGGCGTCAACACGTTTCTCGGCGGGCATGTGTGTGACAGCCCTCAGGGTCCTCGTGCGGCCCGAGGTACGTATGAGGAGTGTCGCGAGCAGGGCGAGGGCGCTGACTCCCGCCGCGACCAGTCCCGTCCGGTGCATCGCGCCGAGGAAGGCCGGCCCGGCGGCGTGCACCGCTGCCGGGTCGCCGGTGGCCAGGGCCGAGGTCAGCGACTGCCCGGCCGTTCGGCGGACATCCGCCGGGAGACCGGTGAGCCGATCGTGCATCACGGCCCCGTACCGCGACCAGAGAACCGATCCGAGGACGGCCACGCCGAGGGCGCTGCCGAGCTGGCGCAGCGTGTTCAGCAGCGCCGAGCCCGCTCCGGTGCGCTCGGCGGGCACGGAGGAGGAGGCCAGGGTGGTGCCCGGTGCGAGGACGAGCGCGAAGCCGAGTTGCAGGACGAACGCGTCCAGCACGAACCAGCCGTCCCAGGTGTGGGCGCCCAGAGCGGCCACACCCGCGAACGCCGCGGTCATCAGGGCCGTACCGGCCGCCATGGTCGTCCGGGCGCCGAACCGCTGGGTCGCGGTCCGCGAGAGCGGGGCGCCGGCCACGAGTCCCGCCGACAGCGGGATCAGGAGCAGCCCGGTCCGCAGCGGCGAGTAGCCGCGCAGGATCTGGAGGTAGAACGTGGTGAGGTACAGGTAGCCGTAGACGACGAACGAACCGAGTGTGAGCGCCACCGCGGAGACGGTGAACGAGGTGTGCCGGAACAGGCCGATGTCCACGAGCGGTTCGCGGTGGCGCACCTCGATGACGACGAGGACCGCCAGGACGGCGACGCCGGCCGCCGCGGGCAGCCAGGTGCCGGGGTAGGCCCAGCCCCTGTCGGTGGCGTGCACGACCCCGAACACGAGCAGGCCGATCCCCGCCAGGGAGGCGGCGACGGGCGTCATGCGCAGTTCGCCGCGGCTGCCCGCGGGGATGACGGGGATCCACACCGCGCTCGCCGCGAGACCGGCGAGCGCGAAGAGGGCGACGAGTTCCAGCACGGAGCCCCACCACAGGCCCGCGCTCAGCAGCGCCCCGCCGAGCAGCGGGCCGAGCGAGATGGACAGGCCCGAGGCGGCCGCCCAGGAGGCGATGGCCCCTGCGCGTTCCCCGGCGGGGAAGACGCGGAGGATCACCGCGAGGGTGGTGGGCATGACCGCGGCGGCGGCCACGCCCATGAGTGCGCGCAGGACGATGATCGCCAGAGGTGAGTCGAGGAACCCGGCCACGGAGGACGTCACGGCGAAGGCCGCCGAACCCGCGAGAAGCACACGTTTCAGGCCGAACCTGTCGCCCGCGCTGCCCGCCACGAGCAGGAAGCCGGCGAAGGTGAGGGTGTAGGCGTTGAGGAACCACTGCTGTTCGGTGTTCCCGGCACCCAGATCCCGCTGCATGGTGGGGAGCGCCACGTTGAGGACGGTGCTGCCCAGCAGGACCGCCGAGACCGTCAGCGTGAGGGCGAGGAGGGCTCTGCCGGGGCGGGGAACGCCGGCGCCCGGTGCGGCGCGGTGGGTCATGCGGGGTGCCTTTCGGTGCGGGTGGTGCCGGTGCTGTCGGCGGCACCGGTGGTGCGTGTCGTGTGGAGGGTGCTGACCACGTGTCGGACCCCGGCGGCGAGGGCTTCCGGGTCGGTCTCCTCCGATGCCCAGCCGATGTGCCCGTCCGGCCGGATCAGGGCGGCGGTGACACCGGCCCAGTCCGGGCGCGACCGGCCGGCCTGCCGCGCGCACCGGTGGCGCACGAAGTGACCGGCCGCGTCGGCGGGGACGGCGTCGCCGGCCTCGAAGCCGTCGACGCGGCCGAAGTCGACGAGGGCGGCCCTGCCGTCCTGGAGCAGACCGAACAGCGACTCGGTGTCCGACAGGCTCAGGTCCGGTGCCCGGCGGCCGGTGAGCGGATGCGCACCGGCCGGCGGGGTGTACGCGACGGACAGTCCGGAGAGGCGTTCGGCGAGGGCCTCGCCGAGCCGCGGCTGACCGGCTATCAGCTTTCCCAGCAGCGAGCGCAGTGCCTGGCCCTGCGGGGAGAAACCCATCATGAGCGCGGTCTGGGCCTGGGTGTGTTCGATCGTCTCGGCCCCCACCGGGTGCCGTTCGGTGTGATAGGTGTCGAGCAGTGCCCCGGGTGCCCGGCCGGACACGGTCGCGGCCAGTTTCCAGCCCAGGTTCATCGCGTCCTGCACACCGACGTTGAGTCCGACGCCGCCCGCCGGCATGTGCTGGTGTGCCGCGTCGCCCGCCAGAAGGAACCGGCCCTTGCGGTACTGGCGGGCCAGCCGGGTGGTGTTGCTGTACCGGGACAGCCAGGACGGGCTGTGCATCCCGTAGTCGGTGCCCGTGACGCGCCGGACCCGTTCCCGGAACTCGTCGAAGGTGAGGTCGCCCGGCCGGTCCTCGCGCACGTCCTCCGGCGAGTGCAGCGCGATCCGGTGCCGGCCGCCGGGCAGCGGTACGAGCATGAGGGTGCCCTGCATGGTCCAGGCGCTGGTCACGGGGCCGGGCGGAGGATCGTCCAGGACCACGTCGCCCAGGGCGCCGAGGGCCGTGAAGCGGGACTCCTCGACGCCGATGCCCGCGCGGCGCCTGACCAGACTGCGGGTGCCGTCGCAGCCGACCACGTACGCCGCGTCGAGCGTGTAGGGGCCGTGCGGTCCTTCGACGGACACGGTGACCGTGTCGCCGCTCGGCGCGCAGTCCGTCACCCGGTGGCCGCGCCGTACGTCGGCGCCGCGGCTCAGGGCGAGTTCCTGGAGCAGTTCCGTGGTCCGCGCCTGCGGGATCGTGAGGGTGTACGGGAACGCGGTGTCCAGCGTCCCGAAGTCGAGCCGCTCGTCCAGGATCGCGAAGTGTCCGCTGGGTATCCGGCCGCCCTCGGCCAGCAGTCCCCGGTGGGCCCCGCGCAGCGCGAGGACCTCGATCGTCCTGGGGTGGATCGTCAGCGCCCGGGAGTTCGGATCGATGCGCGGTTCCTGTTCCAGGACCACCGTGGGGATGCCGGCCAGGCGCAGTTCGCAGGCCAGCCACATGCCCGTCGGCCCACCGCCGACGATGACGACGTCGTCCGCCATGACCACCTCTTCGGAGAGTTCTCTTGGTTCTCTATCACTGACCAAGACGCTGAGGCAGGTATACTTGTTCAGTGACCAAGAAGCAAGCCGCCGACCGGGCCAGGGTCGGGATCACGCTCGGCCAGGTGGTCGACGCGGCGTTCGACGTACTCGACGCGGGCGGTGTCGCCAAGCTCTCCACCAGGGCCATCGCCGCCCGGCTCGGGGTGAGCATGAACACCGTGATGTGGCACATCGGCACGAAGGAACGGCTGCTGGACACCATGGCCGACGCCGTGCTCGGCGAAGTCGCCCTGGAGGACCTGCCGGAGCCGTGGGACGAGCAGGCGGCCGAGCTGCTGATGCGGCTGCGGCGGGCCATGCTCGGGCACCGGGACGGCGGCGTGGTCGTCGCGGGCACCTTCCCGGCGCTGCCGCGCACCCTGGCCTACACCGACCGGCTGATGGCGGCCCTGCTGCGCGGCTGCCCCACGCCGAGGACGGCCGCCTGGACGGCCTGGAACCTCTTCTACTTCACCCTGGGCCTGGTCCAGGAGGAGCAGGCCGCACCCGCCCACGACCGCGCCGGCCTGCGCGCCACCCTGGAGGAGGGACACTTCCCGGGACTCGGCCGCGCGGTGGAGGACTTCATGTCGGTGGAGTTCGAGGAGCGCTTCCGCTTCGGGATCGGGCAGATCCTGCGCGCCGCCGCTACGGTGGCGGCACCGGAGCGCTGACCTCGGCGGGGAGGCACTTCAGCGGTCCCGGCGGCGGGCGGGCGACCTGGCCCGGCGGCCGGTTCCCGGTCCGGGTCTCAGCCGCCGTCCTGGACCAGGAGCGCGGCGATCTCGGCCGCAGGCCGGGCGGTGTGCAGGCTGATCAGATCGGCGAGCAGGTCGTCCAGGGGCGGCCAGGGCATGTCCCCATGGTCGTTGTAGAGGCTGATCAGACCGTGCATCGCGGTCCAGAGCAGGAGCCCCGCCTGCCACCGGTGTTCCGCTTCGGAGCTCGTGTCCGTGCCGGTGACGGCCGCCAGGGAGGCGACGACGGACTCCAGCAGTTCGGCACCGGCGCCGTGGGCGGATCCGGGGACGAGGTCGGCCGGCATCCGCCCGCCGAAGAGAGTCCGGTAGTGGCCGGGCTGCTCGACACCCCAGCGCACATACACGGCACACCGGGCGACGAGGTCCGCCAGCGGGTCCGGCGCGGACCGCGCGGCCTGGTGCATCAGTCCGGCCAGTTCGTCGTAGCGCAGCCGCAGCACGTGTTCGACCAGCGCGCCCAGGTCCGGGAAGTGGCCGTAGATACTGGCGGGCGCGATCCCGACCTCCCGCGCGACCTGCCGCAGCGTCAGTGTCTCCGGCTGGTCGAGGGTGGCCAGGAGCTTCGCCGCGGCCTCCACCAGCTGGGCCCTGAGCACCTGCCCCTGCCCGCGCGGATTGCGGCGGCGACGGGTGGTGGCGGCTTCCTCGTCAGTCGACACGTTCCCCCTTCCGACCAGCGTGGACCGTTGACCAACAGCTGTTCATGCTACAGCCACGGGGCGCCTTGACAGCCCTCACCAACAGTCGTTTACTTAGGTTACCAACGGTTGTTCAGTTAAGGGACGGAGCATCATGCGCATCGCGGTACTCGGCGCGTCGGGCAGGGTCGGCGGCCTGCTCACCACCCAGGCCCTGGAGCGGGGGCACGAGGTCGTCGCCCTCGTCCGCGACCCCGACCGGGCCGCTTTGCCGCCGGGGCGGCACATCGACATACGGAAGGCGGACGTCTTCTCCCCGCACACCTTCCCGGGCCTGGACGACGTCGACGCGGCCGTCTCGGCCATCGGCATCGGGAAGAAGGACGGTCCGGGCGCCCTGGTCGCCGGGGCCGGGCTGCTCGCCGCGGCACATGTCCGCACGGTGTGGCTGGGCGCGCTGGGGTCCGGCGTCTCGACCGGCGCTGGCGGGCTCCTCTACCAGGCGGTGATGCGGATGGCGGTCGGCGCGGAACTGGCCGAGAAGGCCGAGGCCGACCGGATCGCCCTGGACGCGGGCGCCACCGTGTTCCACGCGCCGGATCTGACCGGCGGGCCCCTCGGCCCCGGGCGCCGCGTCGTACGGCTCGCGGAGCTGCGCCGACCGCTGCTGCCGCCGAGGATGTCCCGCGCCTCCGTGGCCGCGCTGATGCTGGACGAGGCGGAGAAGGCCGCGTACCGCGGTGAGATCGTCGTACCGCTCGGCTGATCGGCGGCGGGTACGGTCCTCGCCGGTCCGCCGCGCCGCAGCGGGTGCGCCGCGGGATCCGGGCCCCGTGCCCGGGTTCAGTCGGCGAGCAGGTGGGCGCGGCCGAACAGGGCGGCGGCGGCCCGTGCGGTGGGGTGCCGGAGTCGAGGTCGGCACCCGCCTGCCGCAGGACGGTCACCACGTCGTCGGCGCCTTTGAACAGAGCGCCGGCGATGGGTGTCTGGTCGCGGGCGTTGCGCAGGTCGGGGTCGGCGCCGAGCCGGATCAGGGCGCGGACGGTGCCGGCGTGGCCGTGGTAGGCGGCGAGCATGAGAAGGGTGTTGCCGGACGGGTCGCCGACGTCCACCGGCAGCCCGTGCTCCACGAAATCCGTCAGTTCCCCGGTGCGGCCCTGCCGGGCCAGGTCCAGGGCCAGGTCGACGACGCGACGCGTCTGTTCGGGGGTCACGGTCCGCCTCCGCTCATGCGCGGCTCCTTCTGGTCCGGTCGTCACGGGCGAAGATGCCCGTACAAGTGATCGTGGTCGTACGTACGGGGCGGTCGTGCGGGAACGGGTCCGGCCCAGCGTGGACGGGCTGCGCCCGCGCCGGGCGTGCCTCAGAGGTCGCCGGCGGCCAGGGCCTCGATCGCCTTGCGGACGCCCTCGCCGTAGGCGGGGTCGGCCTCGGTGCAGTTGGCGATGTGCCGCTCGACGGTCCGCCGCGAGGCGCCGTCGATCGCCCGAGCGGTGTTCTCGAAGAGCGCCTGCCGCTGCTCGGGGCTCATCAGGCGGAACAGGTCGCCGGGCTGCTCGAAGTAGTTGTCGTCGTCCTCGCGGAAGTCGAACCGGTCGGCGAAGGCTCCCACGGCCTGCCTCGGCTCGCGGTACGCGGGCTGCTCCTGCCAGCGGCCGTAGGAGTTGGGCTCGATGCCGGGGGTGGCGCCCTGGTTGCCGTCCACGCGCATGCCGCCGTCGCGGTGGTAGGAGTTCACCGGGTTCCTGGGGGCGTTGACCGGGATCTGGTGGTGGTTCACACCGAGGCGGTAGCGCTGGGCGTCACCGTAGGAGAAGAGCCGGCCCTGGAGCATGCGGTCCGGGGAGAAACCGATGCCCGGGACCACGTTGGCCGGGGTGAACGCGGCCTGTTCGACGTCCGCGAAGTAGTTCTCGGGGTTGCGGTCGAGCTGCCACTCACCGACCTCGATGAGCGGGTGGTCCTGCTTCGGCCACACCTTGGTGAGGTCGAAGGGGTGGAAGCGGCAGTGCTCGGCCTCGGCCTCCGGCATGACCTGGACGAAGAGCTTCCACCTCGGGAAGTCGCCCCGCTCGATGGCGTCGAACAGGTCGCGCTGGTGGGACTCCCGGTCCTTGCCGATCAGTGCCTCGGCCTCGGCGTCGGTGAGATTCCGGATGCCCTGCTGGGTACGGTGGTGGAACTTCACCCAGAACCGCTCGCCGTCGGCGTTGACCAGGCTGTAGGTGTGCGATCCGAAGCCGTGCATGTGCCGGTACGAGGCGGGGATGCCGCGGTCGGACATCACGATCGTGACCTGGTGCAGGGCCTCGGGGAGGCTGGTCCAGAAGTCCCAGTTGTTCTCGGGGTCGCGGAGGTTGGTGCGCGGGTCGCGCTTCACCGCGTGGTTGAGGTCGGGGAACTTCAGCGGGTCGCGGAAGAAGAACACCGGGGTGTTGTTGCCCACCAGGTCCCAGTTGCCCTCGTCCGTATAGAACTTCACGGCGAAGCCGCGGATGTCGCGCTCGGCGTCGGCCGCGCCGCGCTCGCCCGCGACGGTCGAGAACCGCGCGAACAACTGCGTCTGCCTGCCGACCTCGGAGAAGATCTTCGCGCTGGTGTACCGCGTGATGTCATGGGTCACGGTGAAGGTGCCGAACGCGCCGGAGCCCTTGGCGTGCATCCGGCGCTCCGGGATGACCTCGCGGTCGAAGTGGGCGAGTTTCTCCAGGAACCACACGTCCTGGAGGAGCATCGGACCACGCGGGCCGGACGTCAGGGAGTTCTGGTTGTCGGGGACCGGCGCACCGGCGACCGTGGTCAGGGGCCTCTGGCTGTTCTCGGGCACTGCTCGCTCCTCGGTGGAAGTGGTTCTCGGCATGGCTCACGGCCCGGTGGTCCCGGTCGGCCGGGTACCCGTGTATGTGTGCCCGCGCCTCACATCTGCGCACACCCTATAGCGGACGTCGTCCCTGTCGGGCCGGGTTCCCGAAACACATGTCTTCGGCTGGCCCTCAGCATACGTGTGAAGTGGGCCGAGGGACCGTGCGTGGCCGGACTTCAGGCAGTGCGCCTACGATGCGATCATGAGCGCATGGAGCCGGTCCCTGGACGCGGCGGGAATACGGGAGCCGGGGTTGCGCAGCGACTACGGCGCACAGCGGGACCTGGTGGCGCGCTTCCGGCGCAGTGCGTACCTGGCGGCGAGGACGCTGCTGCCCCGGCCGCTGCTGCCGCACGTGGTGGCGGCTACGGCGGTGATGCATCACGGCGACGATCTGCTGGACACCGGCCCCAAGCCCCGGCGGGCCGAGGCGTGGGGGGCGTTCCGGCGGGACGTGCGCGAGGCGCTGGCGACCGGGCGGAGCACGGATCCCATGATCCGCGCGCTGATGCACACGATCGGCGCCCGTCCGCGGCTGCGGGACGTGGTCGAGGAGTATCTGTCCACCGCCGACGCGGAACTCGAGTTCACCGGGTTCGCCGACGAGGCGGACTACCAGGCCTACCTGGACGCCTACTCGATGCCCGCCTTCCTGCTGGTCGGCATCCTGCTGGCGCCGGAGGGGGACGACGGGCCGTACCGGACCGCCTGCCGCACGCTCGTCGACGGCACCCAGCGGCTGGACTTCGTCAACGACCTCGCCGAGGACGCGCGGGAGGGGCGGACCGGTGTCCCGGCACGGACGCTGGAGCGCTTCTCCGTCACGGCGCGGGACATCGCCGCCGGACGGGCCTCGCCGGGCGTCGGTGCACTGGTCCGGCATCAGGTCGAAGCGGCCCGAGCGGATCTGCTCACCGCCCGGGAGCTGCCCGTCCTCACCTCGTCCCCGTACAGCGCCCTGATCGGCGCGCTGATCGACATCGAGCTGCTGACGGCGGACGCGGCGCTGGCGCGCGGCACCGGGCTGCTGCGCGGATCGGCGAAGCCGCCCGTGGCGGGGGCGCTGCGGGTCCTGCTGGGCGCCCGCCGCCGGGCCCGCCGACAGCGCTGAGCGGACTCAGCTCCCCTGAGCCCGGGGGATCCGCGCGAGCACGGCGTCGGCCAGCTCGGACGGCGCCGACCGGCCGTCCAGCAGCACGGTGTCCCGCGGCAGGGCGTCCACCACGGCCAGGCACGACGCGATCCTGGCTCTGCACCAGGCGCGGACCTCCGCGTCCTTGGCGGGATCGTCCGGGGTGAGACTGCGCCCCTCGATCCGCCCGACGAGGACGTCCTCGGGGACCTGGAGGAAGAAGTGGTGCACCTCGACGCCCGCGTCCTTCAGGGCGCCGAGGATCTCGTCGAGGTAGGCCGGGTTCACCAGGGTCATCGGCACCAGGACGGGGCGCCCGTACTCCTCCACCAGGCCCACGGCCATGCTGACGACCTGGCGCCGCCACTGCCGCAGGTCCTGGAAGTCACCGGTCGGCACCTCCACGATCCGGCGCAGGACGAAGCCCACCAGCTCCGGGTCGAAGACCAGCGCGTCGGGCCGGCGCAGACGCAACTCCTCGACCAGCGTGGTCTTCCCGCTGCCGAACGCGCCGTTCACCCAGACGATCACAGGCTCTCCCCCACTTCTGGCGGTCCCCTCGGGCGACCCGCCCGTGGTCGTCCTGCGCCCGCCGGTCCGCCCATCCTAGAAGTCCCACCCGTCGCCGTCGGCGGCCGGTCCCGCGGCCCGGGTCGCGAACGCGTCGCCCACCATGCAGGCCGCGAGCGTGGTGCCGTCGGCGGGGTCGATCAGCAGGAACGAGCCGGTGCGCCGCGAGTCGGCGTAGGAGTCGAGGACGAGCGGTTCGGCGGTGCGGACCCGCACCCGGCCGATGTCGTTGGCGACGAGCTGCCCAGGTTCGGGATGCTGGGAGAGGTCGTCGAGGGTGAGCCGCGAGGGGATCTCCGTGACGATCGCCTTCACGGTGCGTGTGGTGTGCTTGAGGAGCACCCGGTGGCCGACGGTCAGCGGGGTGTCCGCGACATGGCAGACGGTGGCCCCGGTCTCCTTGGCGATCCGGGGCGGCCGCGGTCCGGCGGTGAGCATGTCGCCGCGCCCGACGTCGAGTTCGTCCGCGAGCCGCACACTGAGGGACCGGCCCGCGCACACGGCGTCCGCCGGCTGTCCGAGGACGTCGAGCGAGGTGATGGTGGTGACGCGGCCGGAGGGCTGCACCGTCACGGTGTCTCCGACCCGGAGCCGGCCGCTGAGCAGCTGCCCGGCGTAGTGGCGTTCCCCGCCGTGCCGGATGACCGTCTGCACGGGAAAGCGGGAAGGCCCGCTCGCCGAGGTGTCGCCCAGCCGGACGGTCTCCAGGTGTTCGAGGACGGTGGGTCCGCCGTACCAGTCCATGACCGCGGAGGGCTCCACCACGTTGTCCCCGGCCAGCGCGGAGATCGGGACGGCCGTGACCTCGGGGACGCCCAGCTCCGTCGCGTACGCCGTGAACTCCTTCGCGATGGCCGCGAACACCGGCTCCCGGTAGCCCACCAGGTCCATCTTGTTCACCGCCAGCACCACGTGCGGGACGCGGAGCAGCGCGGCGATGGCGGCGTGGCGGCGGGTCTGCTCGACGACGCCGTTGCGGGCGTCGACGAGGATCACGGTGAGTTCGGCGGTGGAGGCGCCGGTGACCATGTTCCGGGTGTACTGCACATGTCCGGGGGTGTCGGCCAGGATGAAGCGGCGTCGGGGGGTGGCGAAGTAGCGGTAGGCGACGTCGATGGTGATGCCCTGCTCGCGCTCGGCGCGCAGGCCGTCGGTGAGCAGGGCCAGGTCGGGTCCGTCCTGGCCGCGGCCGGCGGAGGCGCGTTCGACGGCTTCGAGCTGGTCGGTGAGGACGGACTTGGAGTCGTGCAGGAGGCGGCCGACGAGGGTGGACTTGCCGTCGTCGACGGATCCGGCGGTGGCGAAGCGCAGCAGGGTGGTGGCCGCGAGGTGTTCGGGTGTCACGGTGGTCATCTCTAGAAGTACCCCTCGCGTTTGCGGTCTTCCATCGCGGCTTCGGAGAGCTTGTCGTCGGCGCGGGTGGCGCCGCGTTCGGTCAGGCGGGAGGCGGCGATCTCGGTGATGACCTTCTCGATGGTGGTGGCGTCGGAGTCGACGGCGCCGGTGCAGGACATGTCGCCGACCGTGCGGTAGCGGACCTGCCGCTTCTCCACCCTCTCGCCCTCGCGGGGGCCGCCCCACTGTCCGGCGGTCAGCCACATGCCGCCCCGCTCGAACACCTCGCGTTCGTGCGCGTAGTAGATGGCGGGCAGGTCGATGCCCTCGCGGGCGATGTACTGCCACACGTCCAGCTCGGTCCAGTTCGACAGCGGGAACACGCGTACGTGCTCGCCCGGTGCGTGGCGCCCGTTGTAGAGGTTCCACAGCTCGGGGCGCTGGCGGCGCGGGTCCCACTGGGAGAACTCGTCGCGCAGCGAGAACACCCGCTCCTTGGCCCGTGCCTTCTCCTCGTCGCGGCGCCCCCCGCCGAACACCGCGTCGAACCGCTCGGTGCGGATCCTCTCCGTCAGCGGCAGCGTCTGCAGCGGATTGCGCGTCCCGTCCGCGCGTTCGCGGAGCACACCCCGGTCGATGTAGTCCTGCACCGACGCCACGTGCAGCCGCAGCCCGTACCGCTCCACCGTGCGGTCCCGGTAGGCCAGCACCTCGGGGAAGTTGTGACCGGTGTCCACATGCAGCAGCGCGAACGGCACCGGCGCAGGCGCGAACGCCTTCAACGCCAGACGCAGCATCAGGATCGAGTCCTTGCCCCCGGAGAACAGGATCACCGGATTCTCGAACTCCCCCGCCACCTCACGGAAGATGTGCACCGCCTCCGACTCCAACGCGTCCAGATGCGAGAGGGCGTAGAGATGGCCCATGTCCAGGCCGGTGTGACGGGAACTCATGTCAGCCGCCTTTCCCCCAGCAGGCTCAGCAGAGCCGACGCCGATTCGGCGACGGACTGCACATGTGCGGGTATGCGCAGATCAGGGGCTTCCGGGACCTCGTACGGGTCGTCGACACCGGTGAGTCCGGACAGCTCGCCCGCCGCCTGTCTGGCGTACAGGCCCTTCACGTCGCGCCGGGAGCAGGTGCTCGAAGGTGTGGCGACATGTACTTCCAGGTAGGGGGTGTGGGACGCCTGGTGTCGTCGCCGCACCGCCTGCCGGCTGTCGGCGTAGGGCGCGATGGCCGGCACCAGCACCAGGACGCCGTTGCGGGCGAGCACTTCGGCGACCAGGCCGATGCGCTGCACGTTGGTGTGCCGGTCCGCGCGGGTGAATCCCAGACCCGAGGAGAGGGTCTCGCGCAGTTCGTCACCGTCGAGCACCTCCACCCTGCGTCCTGCGCCGCGGAGGTGTCCGGCCACGGCGCGGGCGATCGTCGTCTTGCCCGAGCTGGGCAGGCCCGTCAGCCACACCGTCGCACCGCAGTCGCAGGCGCGCCGCTCCGGACCGGATCGCGGCTCAGTTCTCACCGGCATGTCGCTCTCCTTCTGGACGTCATCCGATCTCGGCCAGCCTGTCGAACAGGGTCCGCACCGGTACGTGGGGGTCGTCGGCGGCCGTCGTCAGGACGGTCAGCCACTGCTGGAGCATGTCCACCGCCTCGTCGGCGGTGAAGTAATCCGTGGCGTAGTCGGCCCGCACGTTCCAGCCCTCGCCGTCGGCGACGACGTACTGGAGCCAGTCGAACTTCGCCGAGGCGCCCGCCACGTGCACCCGTTCGCAGCGCAGTCCCGGCAGCGTCAGCCTGCTCGGGATCTCGTCGAGGACGAGGCAGATTCGGCCCAGGTGCTCGCCGGACAGCACTCCCCGGGTCCGGGTGACACCGCCGCCGAGCATGGCGTAGGGCACCTGGCGGTGCCGCAGCACGTCCAGCGAGCTGCGTTTCGCGGCGGCGCACACCTCGGCGAACGTGGCCCGCTCGGGGACCTGGAACCGTACCGGCAGCAGGTCGGTCAGACAGCCGAAGACGTCGTCGAGGTCCGGTTCGCCGCGCCGGGACACCGGGATGCCGATGACGATGTCCTCGCCGTTCACCGCCGCCGCGGTGACGGCCGTGCAGGCGCTCATCAGCACATGGGGCGTGGTGCGCAGCGTACGGGCCGCGGTGCGGACGGCCCTGCCCAGCTCGGCGGGGACGGTGGCGCGCACGCAGTCGCAGTCGGGGCCGCGCCGGGCGGCCGCCGGGCGGATCCGGGGCGGCAGGTGGGTGAGCGGCGGTGCCCCGTCCAGGTAGTCGGCCCAGAAGGCGAGGTCCCGCGGCGCGATCCCGGCCGCCCGCGCCCGGACGGCGTGCTCGCCGAGTGTCAGGGCCGGCGGGGTGAGCTTCGCCGGTTCGCCGCCGGTCTCCTCGGTGTACAGGGCGGACAGCTCGTGGTCGAGCAGTGCCAGGGAGGCGTCGTCGACGGCGATGTGGTGGATCTGGAGCAGCAGCACGTGTTCGTCGGGCGCGTAGTCGTACAGCGTCAGCCTGGCCGGTGACACGGTCAGGTCGAGGGGGCGCCGGCCGGCCCGGCGCAGGGTGTCGTGCAGGTCTCCGCCGGGCCACGGGAGCCGTTCCAGGGGGACGGTGCCGACCGGGTCGATGCGCTGTACCGCGCCGGTGTCGTCCAGCTCGAACCGGGTGCGCAACGCGGCGTGCCGTCCCACCAGCGCGGCCAGGGCGCGTTCCAGGGCCGGTACGTCGAGCGGTCCGGCGATGTACTGCGCCCATGTCTCCAGGAACGGCGAGGGGTCCGGCATGAACTGTTCGGCGATCCAGAGCGCCTCTTGCTCGAAGGTCTGCGGGAATGCGCGCATCACACCCGGCGCCTCTCCAGAGCGGGCAGGTCGACCTTGCCGTTCTCCCTGCGGGGCAGGTCGTCCAGTTGCTCGAACCTGCCGGGGACGGCGTAGGCGGGAAGCAGTGCGCCGAGTGCCGCGCGTAGCTCCCGCGGGGTCAGCTCGCCGCCCTCGGCGAGGGTGTAGACCAGCGCGATGTGTGCGACGGTGCCGCCCTCGTCCGTGCGCGCCACGGCGGCGCAGGTGCGGATCTGCGGGACGGTGGACGCGGCGGCCTCGATGTCGCCGAGTTCGATCCGGTTGCCGCTCAGTTTGACCTGCCGGTCCCGGCGGCCGTGGAAGTGCAGGACGCCGTCGTCGTCGAACACTCCCATGTCGCCGGTGCGGTAGGCGCGGCGCTTCTCGCCCGCCACGCGCAGTTCCGGGAACCTCTCGCGGGTGAGGAGATCGTCGTTGAGGTAGCCCAGGGCCACTCCGGGGCCGAGTGCGACGATCTCACCGCGTTCGCCGCGCGGTGCCGGTGAGCCGTCCTCGCGCAGCAGGATCACCGTGGTGCCGGGCACCGGCACACCCGCCGGGATGCCCGCGGGGGCGTTCCTGTCGCCCGGTCCCATCCGGTGGACCGTGGTGAGCATGCAGTTCTCGGCCGGGCCGAAGCCGTTCCACAGGGGCAGGCAGGGGAAGCGCCGCAGGAACATCTCGACATGGCGGGGGGACTGCTTCTCGCCGCCGACGTAGAGCGTCTTCAGCCCCTCGAAGGCGTCCAGGTCCTCGTCGACGACCAGGTTGAACAGCGAGGTCGTGAGCCAGACCGTGTCGATCTGCTCGTCGGCGACGAGGGAGCGCAGCCGGCTGGGCATGAGGTGGTTCTCGTCGACGACGACCACGGCGCCGCCGGTGGTGAGCTGGCCCCACAGCTCGAAGGCGTACATGTCCCAGGCGGCGGGCGCGACCTGTGGGGTGATGTGTCCGGGTCCGAAACCGTCCAGGCCGCCCGGTCCGAACATCCGGGTGACCGCCCGGTGGGGTATGAGCACACCCTTGGGGATACCTGTGCTGCCCGAGGTGAAGAACACCATGGCCACATCGTCCAGGGCGACATGCGCCGGCTCGGGCCGGTCCGCCCGCGCGGCCCCGGCGATCGCGGCCAGGGGGACCGGGTCGAGGGCCCGGGTGACGCCGAGGGGTTCGCCGCCGGGACGGCCGACGACGACCGGGCGGTCGAGCTGGCGGAGGATCGACTCGACGCGGGGGGCGGGCCAGCGCGGGTCGAGGGTGGCGTAGGCGGCGCCGCTCATCAGCACGCCGAGCTGGAGGGCGACCAGTTGGGCGCCGCGCGGTACCAGCAGCGGGACGATGTCGCCGGGCCGTACGCCCCATGCGGTGAGCTGCCCGGCCAGTGCCGCCGCCGCGTCGGTGAGGGTCCGGTAGTCGATGCGTTCGCCGCCGTGCACCAGGGCGAGGTCGCGGGGTGCCGTGGCGGCGTGCTCCATGACCGCGGCGTGCACACTGCGCAGCGGCGGCGTGTTCGTCGGCTCGCTCACGCGGCACCGAGCCTGATCTGCTCGGCGAAGTCGGCCAGTTCGTCGTGTTCGAGCAGCCATGCGGGGTCGACGCGGATGCCGAGGCGGCGTTCGATGCGGGCGCAGATCCGGATGGCCGACAGCGACGCGCCGCCGAGGTCGTAGAAGCTGTCGCGCCGGCCGACCTGGTCGACGTCCAGCACCTCCGCGATGACGGCGGCGAGCACCTCCTCCAGTTCGTCCGCGGGTGGCTCGTACTCGACCTTGCACACGACGTCGCGGTTCTCGGTCACGGGATCTCCTGTTCTCGTCTGGTCGGCTCGGCTCACGATTCCGCAGGTGCGTCGGTGTGCCGCGAAGCGGTCAGGATGCAGAACTCGTTGCCCTCCGGGTCGGCCATGACCACCCAGCCGCCGCTCTCCCTGAAGTCGGTGACCACGCTCGCTCCCAGTCGGAGGGCGCGTGCCACCTCCTCGTCCTGCGAGCGGTCCTTGGGGCGCATGCAGAAGTGCACGCGGTTCTTCACCGTCTTCGCGTCGGGCACGAGGATGAAGAGCACCGTGTAGCCGTGCTCGGTGATCACGTAGCACTCGTCCGAGCCCGGCCGCACTCCCTCCTGCGGGGAGAACTCGGCCATTTCGCACCACCACCGGGCCTGCGCGTAGGGGTCGCGGGCGTCGATCGTGGTGTGGGACAGGGTCAGGCTCATCTGGTGCGCTCTTTCCGGATCCGGTGCGGTGTCGTGGTCAGGCGATGGGTTCGGCGGCGGTGGGGTGGACGGTCTGCTCGGCTTCGCGCAGCGCCCGGGTCGTGACACGTGAGGCGAAGACGAGCGCGGCGAGCGCCAGTCCTGTGCCGCACACCACGAAGGTGCTCTCGGGTCCCAGCCAGCGTCCCAGTCCGCCGCCGAGGAACGCCCCGACGGGCACCGCGCCGAGCACGATCAGGCGGTATCCGGCCGTGGCGCGGCCGAGGAGTTCGTCGGGCACGGCTGCCTGGCGGAGCGTGCTGACCACGATCTGGTTGAGGGCCGTGGCGATCGCGGCGAAGAACATGAAGACCTCGACGAGGAAGACGTTCCCGCTGAGGCCGAGCACCACATAGCTGGCTGCGGGCACGAGCGCGGCGAGCCAGGTGACCGGTCCCCCGCCGATGGCCGGGACCACGCGCGCGGCGATCAGCGAACCGATGACGGCTCCGACCGCCGGTACGGCGATGAAGATGCCGTACCAGGACTCGGAGACGCCCAGGGGGCCGGTGGCCAGGAGGACGAGCAGGCCACCGGTGGCGGACGAGAACAGGTTGATCGAGCCGGAGATGAACGCCACGCGGCGCAGCAGCCGGTGGTTCCAGAAGTAGGACCAGCCCTCCTTGATGCTGCGCACGACCTCGCCCTGGGTGTGCTTGGCGCCGCTGGTGTCGCTCGCGGTCGGCAGCATCCGCGGCAGGGTGAACGCGGCCAGCGCGGCGAGGGCGAAGAGGCCCGCGCTGGAGGTGAACACGACGATCGCCGACATCGCGAACAGGGCGGCGCCCGCGGTGGGTCCGACGAAGTTGTTGATGGCCGACTGGGTGGCGAACAGGCGGCCGTTGGCCCGTTCGAGGTCGCTCCGTTTGACCAGGCGCGGCGGGACGGTCAGGGCCGCGTTGTCCACGAGTGTCTCGGCCGTGCCGGCGAGGAACACGGCGAGGTAGAGGATGGTGATGTGGCGCAGGTCGGCCACGAGGGTCAGGACCAGCAGGCCGAATCCGACGGCGCGGATCACGTTGCCCCACACCATGATGAGGCGTCGGTCGATGCGGTCGGCGAGTGCTCCGGACGGCAGCGTGAACAGCAGCCACGGCAGGAACTGGGCCACCGTCATGCCGGAGATGAGCAGGGGGTCGCGGGTCATCGTCACGGCGAGGAGGGGTACGGCGGCCAGCACCAGCCCGTCGCTGAGGTTCGATAGGCCCTGCGACCACCACAGCTTGGTGAAGCTACGGCCCAATGTCATGTCCGCTCCTCTGTCGTCCTTGCCGGTACCTGTTGCTCGTGTCTCACGCGCCGTGCGGCAGCGTCAATCTAGTGTCCCGAGCCCTGCCGAGGACGGTGGTTGCGCCGGTCGAACTCGCTTGTTTTTCAAGGAACTTCGGGCTCGTGGTCGCCGTCCCTGCCCAGGGCCGCCGTGATCAGCTCGTAGTACGGCAGCTGGTCGCGCTCGAAGGCGGCGGCGGTCCGCTCCAGCTCGTCCGGCAGGGTGCCCTTCCCGGCCGGGGCGGCTCCGAGCGCGCTGGACTCACTGGCGCCGGCGTGCCAGCGCCCGGTCGCCCGCCAGCTGGGCGGCGGTTCCTTGCGGAAGGCGAGCGACTCGGGCAGGAACGCGATGTCCATGGCCGCGCAGTACCGCCGCATCTCCGTCTCCGGGTCACCGGCCACCCGGTCGCCGTCGACCAGGTGCATGGGCAGCCCCGAGGACGTCACGGTCGAGACGATGTCCCACAGGTGTCCGAAGCCCATCGCCGCGGAGGTGGCGTCGGGCTGCATCCTCAGGTGTGAGCGGACCGTGTCGCGGGGGTTGCGGACCATCGCGGCGTGCCGGCACCGCTTCAGGAAGGCCGGGTCGGCGGCGAGCCGGTCGAGGGCGAAGTCGGTGGTGTCCTTGAAGAAGACGGGCCGGTCGGCCGCCGCGTCGGCGAGCGCGGCCATCACCTGCTCCTGGCCGGTGCAGGTACGGCCGGCGACCTCGGCGGTGCCGAAGTCGCACACGCGCGAGAACGGCTCGTGCACCACCAGGAAGTCGCCGCGCTCGTACATCGCGCGCTCGAACGCGGTCGACCGCGAGCGCGGTACGCACCACAGCGCCAGGAGGTCCGGCTGCCGCTCCGTCATGAGGCCGCCTCTCGGAAGGAGTTGTCCAGTTCGCGCAGGGCCGTGCGGAGGATCCGTATGCCGTCCAGGTACTCCTGGACCAGGATGTGCTCGGTGTCGGTGTGGTCCTGATGGCAGTCCCCGGGGCCGTAGGTGGCCATCGGCACCTGCCAGCTCCTGCTGAGCGTGTTCATGTCGCTGGTGCCCGTCTTGAGCTTGTGCGCGGGCCGGAACCCTTCGAGGCGGATGGCGCGGGTCAGCGCGCGTACGCACGCGGAACCGCGCGGCACCATGACGGCGGGTACGTCGTACACCGGGACGACGTCGATCCCCTCGCCGAGGGTCGCCGTGACCTGCCGCAGCAGTTCCTCGGGCGAGAGGCCCGGGGGTGTGCGGAACACGAGGGAGCACGCACTCGAGAACGGTTCGAGGCGGCCGTCCCTGACGACCATGCCGACGTCGCCGAAGTTCGCGTTGCCCCGGGTCCCGTAGGTGTCGAGGAGCCGGCCGAGCGCCCGTACCAGGATCTCGCCGGCCTTGGGCCCGGGGGTGGCGGTGTGGGTGCGCGGGACCTCGCACCGCACCTCGAACTCGGCCATTCCCTTGTAGCCGATGGTCACCGCCGAGGCACCGCTCGGTTCCCCCACGATGACGGCGTCGGGCACCGGCACGGTCCGGCGGACGTGTTCGGCGCCCCGGGACCACAGGGTCTCCTCCTCGACGACGCCCACCCAGTGGACGCGGATGCCGAGGTCGCGGCTGCTGAGCGCGGCGACCAGCATGGCCGCCAGCGGTCCCTTGGCGTCCACGGCGCCGCGCCCGCGGACGAGGGTCGCGGTGTGCTCGAAGGGGACGGCGCCCGGCACGGTGTCCAGGTGGCTGAGGAGCACGACCGTGCGCGGGCCGCGGCCGACCAGGGCGTGCACGTTGCCCACCTCGTCGATGTGGCTCCGCGCGCCGTGTTGGGCCGCGATGTGCCGCAGCCGCTCGGCCAGTCGCCGCTCGTCGCCGGAGACGGACGGTGTCGCCACTGCCTCGGCGAGCAGTCCGACGGCTTCGGCGTCGGTCAACTCGCTTTTCTGGGTGCTGAGATGTTCGATCGTCACGGCGTGCCAAGACCCTTCCCGATGAGGGTTCCGCTCCCTCGTAGAGCTTTCGCGACGGGCGAGTCCACCCGTCCGTCGCACACCTGTACCGCCTGCGCGCCGTTCTCCAGGGCCTCCACCGCGGCGGCGACCTTCATCCGCATGCCGCCCGTCAGCTCCGGCACCAGCCGTCTCGCCTCGTCGCGGCTCAGTGCGGCGATGACGGACGAGGGGTCGGCGGGGTCGGCGAGGACGCCCGGCGCGTCGGTGAACAGGAGCAGCCGGTCCGCCTGCCAGGCCGCCGCGATCGCGCAGGCCATCCGGTCCGCGTCGACGTTGGTCGCCTGGCCGTCGGCGGTCATGCCCGGGGGACACACGACGGGGACCATGCCGCAGGTGTGCACCGCGTCCAGGACGGCGGTGTCCACACCGGTGATCCGGCCGGCGAGGTTGTCGCGCACCACGCGCACGGCGCCGTCGAAGACCGCGCGGACGGCCGCCTTGCGTACGGTGCGCACCAGCCCCCCGTCCATTCCCGACAGGCCCACGGCCGTCACACCGCGTGCGGCCAGTTCCGAGACGATCCGCGCCTGGGTACGGCCGCGCATCGCCATCATGAGCGCGCCGAGCGTCGGCTCGTCCGTGTACCGCGTGACCATCCCGTCCGGGGAGCGCAAGGTGCGCCGCGGCAGCCCCAGTTCGCCGAGGGTGTCGTCGATGTCCCGGGAGCCGCCGTGCACCACGGTGACGCGGTGGCCGCCGCTGAGGGCGGCGATGTCGTCGGCGAGCCGTGCGCTGTCCTCCTGGAGGCTGCCGCCCCACTTCACCACGAGTCTCATCGTGTTCACACCGGATGCAGGCCGGGAAACGTCAGACCGCACGTCTCCGGGAGACCGAGCATGAGATTCATGCACTGGACCGCGCCGCCCGCGGCTCCCTTCATGAGGTTGTCGAGCGCGCCCATCACGAGCGCTCTGCCGCGGTGGTCGGCGACGATCCCGACGTCGCAGTGGTTCGAGCCGAGCAGGACCTTGGCGTCCGGGTAGCGGTAGGTGCCGCGCGGGCTGTTCACCAGGCGGACGAACGGCTCGGCGGCGTAGTCCTCGCGGTACATGGCGAGCAGTTCGCGTTCGCTCACCTCGCCGACGGCCACCTTGGTCACCGTCTGCACGCCGCGCACCTGGGGTGTCGCGGTGACCGTCATGGATGCCCCGACACCCAGCGCCTCGACGACCTCCGCCTCGTGCCGGTGGTCGAACGGCGCGAACACCCGCAGCACACCGCTGCGCAGCGCATGGGAGTTGGCCGGGCCGCCGGAAGCGCCGGAGCCGCTGCTGCCGGTGCGCGCGTCGATCTGCACCTCCTCCAGGAGACCCCGGGCCGCGAGCGGCGCGAGGCTCAGGATCGCGCTGGTGGCCATGCAGCCGGGGACCGCGACCCGGTTCGCGTCGGTGATCTGCTTGCGGTGGAGTTCGGGCAGGCCGCGCACGAAGGCCCTGGCGTGCTCCCCCTCGCGCCGCCAGCCGTAGTAGCGCTCCATCAGGGCGCCGTCCTCGATCCGGAAGTCGGCGGTCAGGTCCACGATCTTCGGTGCGAGCGCGGTCATCTCGTCGAGGATCTTCGCCGTGGAGCCGTGCACCCCGGCGAGGAAGACGAGGTCGGCCGGTTCCAGGTCCGCACGTCCGCTGTAGCGCAGCCCGCTGCCGCGCAGCGGCGGGTGCGCGCTCTCCACCGCCTTGCCGGCGTGGGTGTCCGAGGTCACGGCGGTGACCTCGACCCCGGGATGGTGGACGAGCAGGCGAAGCAGCTCGCCGCCCACGAATCCCCTGCCGCCCACCACCGCGACGCGCTTCATACGGGCACCTTCACATCGGTCGGCTCGGACACACATGCCTCCACGATCCGCGCGGCGACATCGACACCCGTCGCCCGTTCGAACCCCTGGAACTCCACGCGGGAGTTCACCTCCAGCACCAGGTGGCGCCCGTCCGCGCCCTCGACCAGGTCCACCCCGGCGATCCGGGCGTCCACGGCGGCCGCCGCCCGGACGCACAGCCGCTGGATCTCCTCGTCCGGCGGGTGCTGCTCCACCGTCGCTCCCCGGGCCACGTTGTTGCGCCAGTCGCCGCCCGCCCGGACGATGACGCCCAGGCAGACACCGTCGACCACGATGCCCCGAATGTCCGGCGCGCCGGGTCTCACCGCTTCCTGCACGATCACCGTCCGTGTGACCGCCGAGGGCAGCGCGGCGCAGTGTTCGAGCACGGCGTCGGCCGCGTACCGGTCGGTGATCAGGCTGACCCGGTTGCCCCACGACGAGCTGAGGGGCTTGACCACGGCCGGGTAGCCGACCGCCTCGATCGCCTTCCTCCCGGCTTCCGGGGACGGCGCCAGCAGCGTCGTCGGGGTGGGGATGCCGAGCTGCCTCAGCCGCACATAGGTGGACCACTTGTTGCCGCACACCCGGCTCGCGGTCGCGCCGTTCACCGGGTGCGCGCCGAACGCTTCCAGCGACTCCGCCGTGAGCGCGGCCCGTTGGCTGGAGATCTCCCGGTTCAGGACCCGCATGCCCCGCAGCCGCTCGGCGTCCCGTGGTGCGAAGGACAGGGTGCGGGGGTCGAGCCGGACCGCGGGGATGTCGCGGCGTTCCAGTTCGTCCAGAAGGCGGCGCTCCTCGTGGCGGACGGTGGACAGGAGGATCCCGAGCGGCCGCTGTCGTCTTCCCGGGCGGTCACTCACCCCAGTCCTCTTCGGGCTCGGGCGCGATCGCCAGGGCCAGCGGGGCCGTCGACTGGATCTCCAGTTCCGCCGCGCACCCCGGACAGCTCACGATCTCCCCCTGATAGCTGTCCGCCGGTATCTGCAACGGGCCGGCGCAGCTGACGCACTGCGTGTCCATCTCATCTGTCCCTTCTCGAACGGTTCCCGGTCGGTTCTCGGTCGGTTCTCGGTCGGTTCTCGGTCGGTTCTCGGTCATCGCGGGTCGGTGACGAACTTCAGCACCTGGCGGAGCACGGAGTCGGCGGTGAGCCCGCCGGCCTCCAGCAGGGACGCGTGGGTGCCGGGTGGGAGGAAGCCGGTGACGCCGATCGGGAGCCACGGGATGCCGCGGGCTCCGACCGCCGCGGCGAGCTGCGCGCCCATTCCGCCGGAGGTCCACGCCTCCTCCAGCGTGACCAGCAGACGGCACTCCCCGGCGAGGGCCCGTCCGGTCGCGGCGGCGGCCTCCTGGTCGACGGTGTGGACGTTGACCACCTGGGCGCTGTGTCCCTCGTCGGCCAGGGCGCGGGCGACGTCCAGGGCGATGGAGAGCATCTCGGGTCCCGTCGCGACCAGGGCGATGTCGCGGCCGGTCCGGACCACCTGGGGCACGCCCAGTTCCGGTACGGGCAAGCCCGCGAACAGCGGCGACGCCTTGCGGCCGAGCCGCAGGTAGGTCGGGCCGTCGTGGCGCAGGCACTGCTCCAGCAGCGGCGCCGTCTGGTGCGCGTCGGCCGGGACGACGACGCGCATGTGGGGCAGCGCGCTCATCAGGGCCAGGTCCTCGGTGGCGTGGTGGGTCGGCCCCAGCCAGCCTCCGCTGGCGCCGCCGTGGGTGCCGACGATGCACACCCGGCGCCGCGGATAGGCGATGTCGAGCTTGATGAACTCGAACGCCCGGCTGACGGCGAAGGCACCGAATGTGCAGACCAGCGCGCGCCGTCCGCAGTGCTCGGCACCGGCGGCGAGCCCGATGGCGGCGTTCTCCGCTATGCCGACGTTGAGGTAATCCATCTCAGCTGTCGGTTTGACGCTGCCGGTGTCGGTGTCGACGACGAGTACGCCGTGCCGTGCCACGAGTTCCGGCAGGGCGTCCGCGAAGGCGGCACGGGTGCTCGCCCGCTCCGCTGTGACCTCAGGCATGGCCGGGCGCTCCCTTCGTGCCGCCGTTCGTGCCGCCGAGCGGGGCCGTCCGTCGCAGGCCGGCCAGGACGCGTGCGCGTTTCGCGGTGTCGAGCCGGACGAAGTGGGAGACGGCCCGGCCCGCGAGGACACCGGTGCCCTGCGCCTTGACCGTGCGGCAGACCACCGCCGTCGGCCCGTCCGTCTCCGCCGCCTCCTCGAAGGCCGCGCAGAGGGCCGCCGGGTCGTGTCCGTCCACCTCGACGGTGTGCCAGCCGAAGCCGTTCCACCGGTCGGCCACGGGCGCGCCGGGGCTCACCTCGCCGACGGCCCCGGTCTGCTGGAAGCCGTTGACGTCGATCACCGCGACGAGGTTCCCGGCGTTCAGGGCGCGGCTGACCTGGGCCGCCTCCCATACGGATCCTTCCTGCAACTCGCCGTCACCGAGCAGCACATAGGTGCGCGCGGGTGTCCCGCTGTGCCGGCGCTGCGCCCAGGCGGTGCCGTTGGCGAGGGCGAGGCCGTGGCCGAGGGAGCCGGTGGCGAACTCGACGCCGGGGACGGCGACGTTGCCGTGGGTGGCCAGTCTGCCGCCGGGGCGGCAGAAGGTGCCGATCTCCTCCGGCGCGATGAAGCCGCGCTCGGCGAGTACGGCGTAGAGGGCCATCGCCGCGTGGCCCTTGCTCAGGACGAACATGTCCCGCTCGGGCCGTCCGGGGTCGGCGGGGTCGACGTTCATCGTGTGGAAGAACAGCGCCACCAGGATCTCCACGCAGGACATCGATCCGCCCAGGTGGCCGCCCTCGGGGCCGGAGCACATCTCGACGATGTGCTCCCGCACGCGGTGGGCGTGGTGTTCCAGCTGTTCGCGTGCCGCCGGCTCGTGCACGGATCTGGTCAGCGGTCCGCACCTTCCGCGAGTTCCGCCAGGACCTTCAGATGCGACCAGACCTTCTCCAGGACATCGGCGAAGTCCTGGAGCAACGGCCCGGCGTCGGGCGGCAGATGGCGCTGCTGGAGGGTGAAGCTGCGGTCGACGACGTCCTGGGTGACCGGCCACGAGCCCGGCTCCTGGGGGCATATGGACCGCAGCGCGGGCTGCTCGGGGACCGGCATCATCTGGTACCTGGTCGCCGGAAGGCCCTCGGCGCGCAGGGCCCGGATCAGCAGGTTCCGCGCCGTCGCGGTGTCCGCGCCGGGCAGGAGCCGGCCGAGGTCGACGACGAACCGCAGGATGTGCCACGCGTGCTCGTACCCTTCGGGCTCCGCCGGGCACCGCAGGCCGTCCAGGTGCTCCAGCCGCGCCAGGAAGGCGGCGACATTGGACCTGCGGGCCGCGTGGTACTCCTCGAAGCGCTCCAACTGGCTGGCGGTGTAGGCCGCCTGGACGTTGCTCAGCTTGGCGTTGAAGCCGAGCCGGTGGCTCACGTACCGCCGGGGGCGGTCCGCGCGGATGGTCTCGCCGAACTGGCGCAACTGGACGATCCGGTCGGCCACGCCGTCGTCGTCGGTGACGACGAGTCCGCCTTCTCCGCAGGTGGGGAGGTTCTTCGTCATCTGGAGGCTGAAGGTGGCGGTGTTGCCGGACGCGCCGCACAGGGTGTCCCGGTAGCGGGCGCCCTGGGCCTGCGCGGCGTCCTCGACCACCACGCAGCCGTGGCGGCGCGCGATGTCGCCGATCGCCTCCATGTCGGCGCTCAGACCGTGCAGGTGCACCGGGACGACGGCCTTGGTCCGCCCGGTGATCTGCGCGGCCAGGCTCCGCGGTGACATGGTGAAGGTGACCGGGTCGACGTCGGCGTAGCGGGGTGTCGCCCCGACATGCACCACGGCCATCGCCGTGGCGACGAAGGTCAGCGCGGGGACGACGACCTCGTCGCCGGGGCCCACCCCGTGGGCCAGCAGGGCGAGTTCGATCGCGGTGGTGCCGTTGCTCACGCCGACGCAGCGCCGTACGCCTAAGTAGTCGGCCCAGGCTCTCTCCAGCCGTTCGACGGCGGTCGGACCGCCGGTGCGGTCGGAGACGAAGACGTTCGAGTCCAGCACCGAGAGCACCGCTGCGCGGTCGGCGTCCGTCGTCTTCGGCCAGTCCACCGGCGCGAGCGTGCCCAGTACGGGCTCGCCCCCGGTGAGCGCCAGGGTGTCCGCGGCTGCGCCGTTCATGAGGCGTCCGTCCGTTCCGTCGACAGGGCGAGCCGCCAGTCGACGGCCAGTTGCTCGTAGGCGTGCGTCAGCTCTTCGCCGCGCCGCCGGATCAGTTCCGGTGCCCCGGGGGTGTGTGCCGCGTGCGCGCTCAGCAGCCGTACGTTCGACCAGGCGGAGACGACGCGGTCCGCCGAGGCCGCTACCTCGGCCAGATGGCCGGGGCGCGTGCGGAGCGCGCACCCCTGGGCGAACCGCCCGTGCAGGTACGCCTGCGCCTGCATCGCCCAGCCGAAGGTGTACGCGGGCCGCAGCCGGGCCGGGTCGGCACTGTGCTCCTCCAGCCGCTCGACGAACCGGCGCAGCCCGCTGCGGCCGGTCCAGACGCGGTCGGCGGGGCCTGCCGTGCCGGTGTCCCACTTGTCTAGGTTGCCCCTGAGCGCCCGTACGACCTGGTCGTCGGTGAGCGGTCCTGGTTCCGGCCGCACCTTCACGGTCAGCACCCGGCCGCCGATCTCCCGGCTGGAGAAGAACACGTCCTGGGTGTCGGTGGGGTTGCCGGACGTCCAGCTCTCCACCAGGTGCTCGGCGGCCAGCCACCCCTGGAATCCCGGCGGTTGGGCGTCGGAGACGTAGAACTCCACCTGTCCGCCGCCGGTGCGCCGCCAGGCGGGCACCACGACCAGGTGGGCCGCGTGCACGTCGTGGTAGGCGGGCCGGAAGGGCAGATGGTAGTTGTCCACCGCGACGATGACGGCGGCGTGCTCCTCGATGAGGCCGATCAGGTCGTCGGCGTCCTTCCCGGACGTCCAGGCCGACTCCACGTCGTGGTAGGGGCACAGGTCGGCCGCCACACCGCGGCTGCTCTGCGCGGGGCGGTAGAACTCCTCGCACATGGCGTCGTCGGGCGCGAACGCGAACTCGCAGGCGTGGCCGAGCACTTCGACCGGCCGCAGACCGTGCTCCAGCAGGATGCTGCCGAGGGTGGTCTGCAGGCAGCTCAGCGGGTCCTCGTACCACTGGGGGTAGGTGCCGGTGGTGCCGTTCCACCGCGGAGTGCGCAGCGCCGTCCCGGTCGTACCGCCTGCGTTCACGACTGGTCCCCTTCGTCCGCCGGCCGGCCGTCCGCCCGCCGGCCGACCAGCGTCATGGCGAAGAGGTGCACGGCCGGGTTCTTGGGCAGTGACATGGCGCCGAGCGGCTGCCGGGAGGTGATCGGCACACGTTGGCACCAGAGTGTGATCCCTATGCGTTCCTGCACGTGGTACGGGTAGTGGATGACGTCGGTGCGCAGCGCGAGTTCCTCGCCGTAGCCGGACCGGCCCTCCCACAGGTCGGAGAGCGCCAAGTGGTCGCGGTCCACCGAGCCGTTGGAGAAGTGCCAGGTGAGGACGTCTCTGACCCGCCGCTCGCCGCAGCCGATGACATAGAGCCAGTCCCAGCGCCGCTCGGGTACCGCTATCCGCTGTCCCGAGCAGAGCACGTTGTCCGGGCCCCGCCCGTCGAGCGGTGCGCTGCGCAGCGGCACACCGTCCACGACGACCTCCAGCGGCTCGCTCCGCGCCGGGAGCGAGTTCCGCCAGATGTTCAGCCGGCCGTCGGCGAGATTGTCGGGTGTGGTCGCCGCCTGGTTGTTCAGGAACGGCTCCAGCACGAGCATCTTGTGAACTGTCAACGGAGATCCTTCCGTACCAAGGCTCTGCGCTGCAGGCGGGGTTCGACGACGGTGAATCCGCAGGACTCGAAGGTGCTCACCCGGCCGTGGAAACTGTGGCGGTCGAATGCGGCCCCGGGATCGCGGTCGTCCTCGGGAAATGCCTCGATGAATTCCGCCTTCTCCTCCCGCGCCCACTGGACCGCCCGGTCGACGAGCACCTTCACCAGTCCCCGGTGGCGGTGCTCACGGGCCAGGTAGAGGCACACGATGGACCAGATGCGCTCGGGGTCGTCGCCCTCGATCGGTTTCGCCGCCCGGGATCCGCGCAGCCGCGGGAAGGCCGAGCGGGGACCGGCCCCGAGCCAGCCGGCCGGGACGCCGTCGACCGAGCCGAGGACGCCCACCCGCTCGCCGGACGTGACCAGGTCGCGCAGCCGGTCCCGGCGTGCCGCGGTGCCACAGCCGGAGCGTTCCTTCGACGTCATCCGGAAGTAGGTGCACCAGCAGTTCTCCACGAGTCCTTTCGGTTCGAAGAACTCGCTGACGGCGGGCCAGTCGTCCGGTCCGACAACAGTGGTGACGAATTCACTCATCAGTTCTGCCTTCCGCGGTTTCTCAGTCGACCCGGCCGGTCAGTCCCGGTCATTTCCAGGTCACTGTCAGCGGCAGACACACTACGCCGTTCAAGAAGTTCGAGATGAGATGTCCGGGATCTCCGCCGAGCGACACGGAACGGACATTCTTCCGCCAGAGATCGAAGAATATCCGCATGCCGAGGGCGGCGACATGCTGCCCGATGCAGCGGTGCACACCGACTCCGAAGGCCAGGTGCTGGTTCGGGGACCGGTCGGGAAGGAAGGCGTACGGCTCCTCGAACACCGCCTCGTCGCGGTTGGCCGAGGCGATCCAGGCGGAGACCAGCGAACCGGCCGGCACCTCGGTCCCGGCGAGCGCGGTGTCCGCGGTGGTGCGCCGCAGGACGTGGTTGACGGGGCTCGCCCAGCGCAGTGCCTCGTCGACGAACCTCTGGTCGGTGCGCTCCTGGCGGGTGAACCACGACCACAGATCGTCGTCGCTCGCCAGGAGGATCAGCGTCTGGTTGATCGTCTGGGGCACGGTGGGATTGGCGCCCATGAGGAACGCGTACGCGTTCAGCAGGGCGACGTCCCTGCCCTCGTCGCCGACGACCTGGGCGGTGACCGGGCACCGGCCGCTCACCGTGTCCCCGGAGGGGTTCGCCTCCAGCACCTCGCCGAGGACGGTCATGATCGTCGTGTGCGCCTCGAAGAGGTCGAACCGGCGCTGGTACTCCGACCCGGCCGAGTCCACTCCCCCCATGGCGCGCACCGTGGCCCGGCCGGTGGTGGTCCACTCCTGCTGCGGGATGCCCATGAGCTGCCCGGTGATCGTCATGGGCAGGGTGACCATCGCCTCGCAGAAGTCGAACGACTCCCGGCCGCGCACGGTCTCGAACAGCTCGGACATGCGGTCCGTGATGCCCTGTTCGAGGCGCTGCGTGGCCGGCACGGTCATCAGCGGGGTGAAGGCGCGTTTGATCTCGGAGTGCAGGGGCGGGTCGGTGAGGTGGATCGCCGCGCCCGCCGCGACGTCCCCGTCCCCCCGTACGGTGAGCATGGTGCTGTACGCCGAGGAGAACGTCCCGGGGTCGCCCAGGACCTCACGGACGTCCGCGTAGCGCGTCGCCGCGTAGAACTCCTGTCCGTCGGGGGTCCGCTGGCGGTGCAGGCCGCCGCTGTCGCGCAGTTCCTGCCAGACCGCGTGCATGTCCCGTTCGGCGTACTGCGCTTCCTCGTAGACGTCCGGCGACGCCGCGTCCGAGGGCTGAGGGCCTTTGAGGGAGACTCGCATCGGAAGACCGCCTTCGCATGGGGGGTGAGGTGACTCGGACACTGCTCGTGCGTTCCGGCCGGTGCCGGGCTCGCCGGCGGCCCGCTCGCGGCGGCTGTGCCGCCCGGGTCATCCGTCCGCCACCCTGCCCTCGTGGTCCAGGAGTCCCATGTTCTGCGCGCACTTCATGTAGAAGCGCGAGGCGACCGACCACTCCGTGATGCCCTGGGCGCCCAGCACCTGCATGGCGCTGCGCACGACGCGCACCAGGGCGTCCTGTTCCACCAGTTCGAAGCGCCGTACGGCGTCCTCGTCCACGTTCTGCGCGTGCTCGGCGAGTTCGTGGAGCCGCGCGCCCAGGGCGGTCAGCTCGGCGTAGCCGCGGATCAGCGGGAACATCAGGGAGTCGTGATCGACCAGGCGGCGGCCGAACTGCTCCCGGGTGACGGCGTGTTCCCACGCGGTGCGGAAGAGGCCGACGCCAAGGCCCAGGACGTAGGCCGCGTGGCGCAGCTTGCACGCGCGCTCCGGGCACGGGCCGTGCGGGGTCTGCGTGCCGCCGTCGCCCGCGAAGTGGTGCGGGGTGTAGGCGTTCTCGTACCCGAGGTAGCCCATGCCGAGGCTGATGCCGCAGCCGGCGGTGAGGCCGAGTCCGAGGCCGCCCGCCTCCTCCGGGCGTTCGACCAGGTCGAAGCCGAGGTCGGTGAGGGTCTTCGCCAGCGCCTCGCGCCGCTCGTCCGAGTGGGCGAACAGCGGCTCGGCCTTGATGCGGGCGCCCTCTGGTTCGAGGACCTCCACGACGGTGTCGACGAGGTCGCCGCCGAAGCGGTGCAGGATCTCCAGGCAGCGCCGGGAGCACTCCTCCTTGAGGTCCGCCGAGAGGGTGGACAGCATCATCTCCGACGTGCCGGCGGACAGGGTCAGTCCGGGCGACTCGGTCAGCGCCGAGAAGAGTTCCTCGTGGACCAGGTCGTCCGCGCCGGGCGCGCTGGCGAGGGTGCTCCAGCGGCGCAGCACCTCGTGTCCGACCTGCTGGCAGGTCTCGCTGGTGTACAGCTTGGCGACGGCGGTGTCGGTGGCCCTGACGTCGGCGCGCAGGAACACCTCGGTGGCCGCGCGTGCCAGGGTCGTGGCGCACTCGACCTGGCCCTCCAGCCGCCGCAGCCGCTCGGAGGGCGCGGTCGTGGTGTGCAGCGCCTTCAGCCAGCGGGCCGCCCTGACGACATGGTCGATGCCGGTGCGTTCGATGGCCAGGGCGCCGTCGAGCAGGGCCCAGCCGCGGCCCTCGTCGCCCACCCGGCGCCAGCTCTCGACCTCGACGTCGTGGAGGCGTACGCGGCACATCCGTTCGCGTTGCACCGTCTGGACGAGTTCGACGCTCACGCCGTCGGCCGCCAGGTCGATGACGAAGAGGGTGATGCCGTCGTACTTGTGCCCGTCCTGGCCGGTGCGCGCGGCCACCAGCGCCGAACCCGCGATGTCGCTGTAGATGCTGAACACCTTGACGCCGTTGAGGACATAGTTCTCGCCCCGGCGCTCCGCCCTGGTCCGCAGCGCCGCGAGGTCGCTCCCGGCGCGCGGTTCGCTGTAGAGGACGGTGGCGAACTCCTCACCGCGGGCGATGCACGGGAGCAGCTCGCGCCTGAGCCGTTCGGAGCCTGACTTCAGGACGAAGTTGCCCACGATCTGCACGGTGAGCGCGTACACCAGGTCCGGCAGCCCGGTCGAGGAGAAGCCCTCGAAGAGCTCGATGGCGCGGCGCGTCGGTGTTCCGGCGCCGCCGTACTCGCTCGGCCAGTCCGGGGTGAGCAGTCCGCGCCGGCCCAGTTCCCGGTACGCCTCGGTGATGGCGTCGGGGTCCATCCGCCGGGCCCTGATCACGAGGTCGCGCCAGTGGGGTGTGTCCACGAGCTGCTTCAGCGACGCGTGCAGAGCGGCACCGTCGGCCTCGGCCGCCGGGCCGTCCGGGTGCGGGACGGCTGCCGCCGCTGCCGGGGGCTCGTCCCGGACGGCCCGTTCGATGGCGGCGAGGTTGCCGTCGTCCCGGAGCAGGCCGTAGTGGTCGCCGGGCAGGTCCTGGAAGCGCACGCCGCCCGAAGTGACCGTGCGCCAGTCGCACTTGGCGGACTCCACGGCGCGTACGGAGACGATGTCGAGGTCTCCCGGTGTGGGCTCCCACTCGCAGATGAGCCGTCTGTTGTGCTCGAAGATCTCGAAGCGCTCGGTGAACGTCTCCAGGTCCATGTCGAGTGCGGCGGCGGCCTCCGCGCGGGTGTCCGGCGCGCTCTCGCCGTCGCGTCCGCTCAGCCTGGACACGTCGTCCACGAAGGCCCGTACCGCCTCGCCGGGTGTCCAGCGCGGGTAGACGCCGCCCGACCACGTCGAGTCGAGGAGCACCACCCTCGGGCGGCGTCCCCGGGCGGCGAGCAGGCAGGCGATCTCCCAGGCGAGGGCGCCGCCGAAGGACCAGCCGCACACCAGGTCGACCTCGGGTCCCCGGCCGGCGAAGCTCTCGACGTACCGCCGGGCCAGTTCCTGCATCGACTCGGCGGGTCCGCCGTCGGCGAGTGTCCTCGCGGAGGCTTCGAGGCCGAAGCACCGGTGGTCGCCGAGCCGGCGGACCAGCGGCTGGTAGGCCAGCAGACTGCCGCCCACCGGGTGGGCGAACAGGAGCACCTGGCCGGAGGAGTCCGGCCGGCTCAGTTCGATGAGACTCGTTGTGTCCGCCCCCGCCGATCTCGTCCGGAGATAGGCGTTCAGGCGTTCCCCTTCACGTTGCATCACGTGTTCCCTGCCCTTGTGGTCGATGTCCGGCTGCTCACTCGGCCAGGAGTCGGGAAACGTCCTCTTCGGACATCTGCTCGATGACCTTCTCGAGTTCCTCGGGGGGCAGGCCGGCCAGCCGGGCCCGTTCCACCTCCAGGGCCATGCTCCGAACGCTGGAGTCAGCGAAGAACGCGGCCAGGGAGATGTCCGTGGCGAAGATCTTCTTGATCTTGGAGACCAGCTGGGCGGCCTGCAGGCTGGTCCCGCCCAGGTCGAAGAAGCTGACGTTCTTGGCGAAGTCGGTGCGGCCGAGGATCGGGCCGAACGCCTTGGTCAGCATCTGCCGTTCGACGTCGCTGAGCTGCTCCTCGGGCTCCGGCTCGGCGGTGGCGTCGACACCGGGCAGGGCACGCTCGTCGATCTTCCCGCTGGCGTTGATCGGCAGTTCGTCCAGCACCAGGAAGGTGCTCGGCACCATCGTGGACACGAGATACCTGCGGCAGTGCTCCCGCAGCGCCGCCTCGGACACGTGGGGTGCTCCGCCGGTGGCGCAGTAGGCGACGACCCTCTTGTGGTCCTGCGCCTGCTGGACCTGGACGTACACGTTGCGGATCCCGTCGAAGGCGCGGATGACGCTCTCGATCTCGCCGATCTCTATCCGCACGCCATTTATCTTGACCTGCTTGTCGGCGCGGCCGACGTAGACGAGGCGGCCGTCGCCGTTGAGCCGCACCAGGTCACCGGTCAGATAGAGGCGCGCCTCGGGGTCGTCGCCGACGGGGTCCCGGATGAACCGCCGCCGGTTGTCCTCGTCCCGGCGCCAGTATCCGGCGGCCAGTCCGACGCCGCCGATGGCCAGCTGTCCGATGACACCCTGCGGCACCGGTGTGTTCTGCTCGTCCAGCACATACGCGACGTGGTTGTCCATCGGGGCGCCGATGGGCAGGGCGGCGGCCGACAGCGGCTCCTTCAGCTCCTCGACGATGCTGGTGACGGTGCACTCGGTGACGCCGTAGCCGTTGAAGATGCGCCGGCCCCTGCCCCAGGCCCGGACGAGTTCGTGGGAGAATGCCTCACCGCCCACGAACACGATGCGCAGGTCGTCCAGCGGGGCCGGGTCGAGCAGTTTCATGACCGACGGCGGCAGGTCGGTGACCGTGACGCGGTGCTGCTCCAGGAACCGCTGGACGCCCGACATGTCCAGGCGCATCGCGGACGGCACGAGGTGGAGCGAGGCGCCGGTGAGCAGGGCGCCGAACATCTCGAAGACCGAGACGTCGAATCCGCAGGACGCGTAGCCGAGGAACCGGTCCTGAGGTGTGAGTTCGAACAGCGTCCGGACGTTGCGTATGAACCCGAGTATGTTGTCGTGGCTGACGAGTACGCCCTTCGGGGTGCCCGTGCTGCCCGAGGTGTACATCAGGTAGGCGATCGCGTCCCCGCCCGGGGCCGTGCCGGATGTGTCCGCCGCGTCCGGGAGATCGGCCGGCAGCCGTGACTCCAGGGCGGGCGCGACCCCGGCCGTCGTCGCGTCGCAGACGACGCGCCGCGGTTCCGCGTTCTCGATGATCGCCTCGATGCGGCCCGGCGGATTCATCGCGTCGACCGGCACATACACGGCGCCCAGTGCCAGCAGCGCCAGTACGGTCGCGGGGAAGTCGGGTGACGGTGTGAGCGCGACGCCCACCCGGTCCCCGGCGCCGACACCCTGCGCGGCGAGGTGGGCGCGGATCGCCTCGGCGCGCCGCCGCAACTGACCGTAGGTCAGTTCCTCGTCGGGGGTGCTGACGGCCACGCGCTGCGTGTGTGCGTCCGCGATCTCGCAGAAATGTGTGAAGACATTTCCGGTGGGTGCCGGGACCGTGCGTCCTTGGCCGAAACGCAGTTGGGTTTCGCGGGATTCCTCGTCGTGGGCCCAGGACTGCCGCAGGCTGAGCTCGGGAAGGGAGATCGCCCTGCGCAGGATTCCGACGAAGACCCGCTGCATGGTGTCGATCGTCGCCCGGTCGAATATATCGGTGTTGTACCCGATATTGATCTCCAGATCCGGGCCGTTCTGCGTGACCGTCCAGGACTGGAAGAACTTCGCGCGCGAGGTCTCCGGTATTTTCTCGTCGGCTGTTATCCCGTCGAGCCGGAGCGGCTCCGCCCACTCGTTCATCGTCAGTGTGTACTGGAACAGGGTGGAGCGCGAGGGGTCGCGTTTGACGCCGGCGCCCGCGATGATCTCCTCCAGGGGGAGCTGCCCGTGCGCCTGGCCGTCGCGGAATCGCCGCTGAATTCCCGCGAGGCATTCCTTGAAGGTCTCGTCGGGATCGATACGGCAGCGCAGCGGAAGCATGTTGATGAAGAAGCCGACGGTTCTTTCACACTCGACTTCGGAGCGGTTCGCGGTGGGCATTCCGAAGATGACGTCCTCGGAACCCGAGTACCGGTGGAAGAGGCAGGCCATCGCCGTGGCGTAGACGGTGATCGGGGTGGTGGACAGCGACGAGGCGAGATCGTTGACCTGTGCCGCGAGCCCCGGCCAGCTGCTCTCCAGCGCGGACCCCTCGTAGGTCGCCTCGGGCGGCAGCGGGCGGTCGCCTGCAATGTCCATGACATCCACACCGCTGAGCGTGTCCGCCCAGTAGTCCGCGCTCTCCTGCCAGGCCCCCGCGCCCATGCGCTTGCGCTGCCACTCGCTGAAGTCGGCGAACTGCACGGTGGGGGGCTCGATCTTGGGGGTGGTGCCGGTTCTTCGGGCGTTGTACTCCTGTTCTAACTCCTCGAAGAAGATCGAGGTCGACACGCCGTCGAAGATGATGTGGTGGACGACGAAGCCGAAGTAGTGCAGGTCGTCACCGACGGTGACCAGGGCGGCCCGCCACAGCGGGAACCGCGTCAGGTCGAGCACGGTGTCGCCGAGTTCGGCCATGAGCCGCTCGGCCTCTTCCTCGGACTGCGCGGACTTCCGCTCGACGACGATCTCCGGGCTCTCCACAATGCCCTGGAAATACTCGTCGTTCTCCACCAGGACATAGGTGCGCAGCGCCTCATGACGCATGATGATGCTCGCGACGGAATCGGTGAGGGCGTCGACGTCGAGATCACCTTCGAGACGGAACAGGAATCCGACGTTGTAGGTCGACATTCCGGTCCGCAACCGGTCGACGAACCACAAGGTGTTCTGCGAGTACGAAAGGGGGACGTTGTTCCGGTCCTGACGGGGACGCGGCCCGTCGGTGACCCGGGAGCGTGCACGTGCCAACATGCTTGCGAGTGACTGCTTCTTTTCCGTCGCGGTACCGTCATGCACTGAACTCACACAAAGCTCCCTTGACGTCAATTGGCGATACAAAGCAGCAGTTCTGCGGTATTTCAGCAGTGCAGGCACGTGATCGTGCAACACGAGGCACGTCCGACCCCGGCGCATACCCTGCCCCACCGACACCAGGCGGTCAAGGCAGCCAGGAATGTAAGATCCTGCGATCGGACTTGTAAAAGTTCCATGGTTTACCCGGGTGATTGGGTATCGACCGGCCGGCGGCGCGGAGCGGCGCGCGACGGTTTTCAAGATCCGCCCGCGTCCGGTACTGCTTCCGCTTCCGGAACGCCTGCGCCGAGTCTTCGCTGATGCGGCCGGATCTCCGTGCGGTGGAGGGAGAATTCCGGCCGTCCGCTTCGCTCGCACCGGGCCACGGCACGGCGGGCCTCCCCCTCCGGCTCCGGTCTCGCCGTCTGCGGGCGCTCGGCGGAGCGGGCCGCAGACGGCCGCGCGCCGTGCCCCTGCTCCCCCGCCCGGCCGACACCCGCCGGCCGCCCGCCGCGGCGGTGTCCGGCGTCAGCTCGGCGGCGGACCACCGCGCCGTACCGCCGCCCGACACATCGTCAGAATTATACAGGTGTGTGTGCACACCCCGGCGCGGCCGATCACGCGGGCGTCCGGGACGAAGACACCTTGTGGTGCCGGGCGACGAGGTCGTCCCGGTGGTGGGGAACACCGGCACGTACCACCGCGACGGTGTCGACGAGCGCGGCGAAGTCCGTGAAGGGGTCCCCGTCGACCACCGTCAGCTCGGCCAGCCTGCCCGCCTCGACCGTGCCGAGGTCCGGGGCGAGACCGAAGAGACGGGCCGGGACGGTGGTGGCGGTGTGCAGGGCCTCGGCCGCGGTGAACCCGTGGGCGTGGAGACCCCGCAGCGCCAGATGGAGGGAGAGACCGACCGGCACCAGCGGCGAGTCGGTGCCCAGGGCGAGCCGGGCCCCGTGCTCGGCCAGCCGCCGGTAGTCGCCGAACTCGACGTTCAGCGCCGCGAGTTCGGCAGCGCCGGGGCGGGTGCGGGCGCGGTCGTGGACGGTGGCCGCGTCCCAGGGCGGCATGAGGACGTCCACCCGGGGATCGTCGGCGAGCGCCGGGTCGGCGCCGAGCAGGACCTGTGCGCTGAACGGCGTCATGATCAGGGCGAAGCCGCCGTCGGCGTACTGCTCGACCAGGTCCTGGTGGATGTGGCCGAGCGGGGTGGTGGCGTGGCCGTACGGCAGTCGCTGGGTGGCCTGGAGATGGGTGGTGAGATCCTGGCCGGCGGCCCGGCCCGGCGCGCACAGATGGCTGCCGCACGGCACACCCAGCCGGTGCGCCGCCTCGGCGGCCCGTGCCATGTACGTGCCCGGGGCGCGCACATAGGTCTTGACGAAGTCGACGTCCAGGGCGGCGGCCCGCGCCAGGGTGCGCCGTACCCCGCTCTCGGTGCGGTGGGCGCGGCCCATGCTGTAGGCGGTGCGCGAGCCGTCGATCAGTTCGGCGCAGGCCAGTGAGCGCGGCCCCAGGCAGGCGCCCGACGCGGTGGCCTCGCGCAGCCGGGCCGTCTCGTACAGCGGGCCGCCCATGCAGGCGGTGGTCGTGATGCCGTAGGCGAGGGCCGTCAGGTTCTGCCGGGCGCCGTAGGTGGCCTGGTAGGGGTGGGTGTGGCTGTCGAACAGGCCCGGCAGGACGGTCCACGAGGAGGCGTCGAAGGTGCGGTGGCCCGGTCGGCGCGCGCGGTGCGGTGCGACGGCGGTGATCCGGTCGCCGCGCACGAGGATGTCCACGTCGTGGCGCGGCGGCCGGCCGGTGCCGTCCCACAGCTGCCCGGCGTGGACGCGCAGCGTTTCCCGGCCGCCGGGGCCGTCGCGACGGGCTGAGGGCACGGCGGGGACGCCGGTCAGGGTGCGCGTCCGGCCCGGCATGCGGGCGTCGTCCAGGGACAGCAGACGCAGGTGCCCGCAGGACAGGTACAGGAGGGTGCGGGAGTCCGCCGCCCAGCTCGGGTGGTCGGCCGGCTCGTCGGTGAGCCTGCGGGCGGGCCCCGCCGGAGTGCCGTCGGGGGTGACCGGCAGCAGCCACAGCGCGGATTCGGCGACGAGCGCCATCCAGCGGCCGTCCGGCGACCACACGGGTCCGGCCGCGACCCGGTCGGACAGCGACTGGTGCGCGGCGGGCAGGTGGCGCCGCTCGGTGCCCGTGCGGACATCGACGACGCGGATGACGTTGTAGCCCTCGCGGAAGCGGCGGTTGAGCCGGTTGCGGTCGCAGAAGGCCACCTGGCGGCCGTCCGGCGACCAGGTGGGGGTGCCGGGCGGGCCGTCGGTGGCGAGGGGGCGGGCCACGGTCCGTTCCCCGCCCGTGGCCAGGTCGCGGACCAGCAGGTTGCCGCCGACGTCGAGGCAGGCCAGATGTGTGCCGTCCGGCGACAGGGCCGGGGACAGGCGTCCGCCGCCGGTCACGGCCTCGTCCGCCGAGCCGTCCGGGCGGATCCTGCGCACGGCCGTCAGTCCGTCGCGGTCGGTGCAGTACAGCAGGCTGCGCCCGTCGGGGGCCCAGGCCGGCATCTGCACGTACTCCGTACCGGCGGCCCGCAGCAGCTCGCGCGGCGGTTCGGCGCCGGCGCCCGGGGCCCCGGACGGCAGCAGCCACAGGGAGTTGAGGGCCGCGCACGCCACCCGGCGCCCGTCCGGGGACAGCACCGGGCGGTGCAGACCGCGCACGGGCACGGGGGCGGTGTCGGTCCGTGATGTGTCGCGCCCTACGCCGCGGCGGTGCGGGCCGGGGACCGGCATCCGGGCGGTGAACGGGATGTCGCTGACGGCCGGGCCGGTCAGGGAGCGGATCCGGATCCGGCCGTCCGCGACGTAGAGGAGGCGGTCCTCGCCGAGCCAGCACGGCGGGGCGGCGGCCAGGTCCTCGTCCGCCGCTACCACCTTTCCGTCGACCAGCAGTTCGGCCCGGGACGGCGGGAGGGAGGGCGGGCCGTCCGCGCCGGACAGCCGCAGCCAGGCGATCCGGCCGCGCGGGGACACGGCCGGGCACAGCAGACGGCCCGTGGCCGTGGTGTGCACCGGCTGGGCTGTGCCGTCCGCCAGGGAGACCCGGACCAGTGAGAGACCGCCGTCGTTCCCGCCGTCCGGTGTGTGGGCGGCGCGCACGCACACCAGGGTGCGTCCGTCCGCGGACCACACCGGGTCGTAGTCCTCGAAGGGGCCTGCCGTCACCCGGGTGAGCCGGGTGCTGCCGACATCGAGGGTCCACAGGCCGTAGGAGCCGCCGGTCACCGGGTCGCCGCCGCGCTCGGAGGAGAACGCCAGCCGGGTGCCGTCCGGCGACCACGCCGCCCCGCGGTCGTCCCACGGGCCGTCGGTGACCCGGCGCAGTCCGCCGCCGTCGGCCCGCATCGTCCACAGGTGGAAGGCGCCGCCCGCGTAGCCGCACAGGGCCACCGTCCGGCCGTCCGGCGCGAACGCGGGCCGGGTCGCCTCCACCTCCCAGCGGGTCAGCCGCTCGACCGCGCCGCCCGCCCGCGGCACGCGCCACAGCACGCCCTGCACCTCGGCGATCAGCGCGTGTCCTTCCGGGTGCGCGGTGACGGACCCTCCGGTCGTCTCGCGGTACGTCAGGACCCGCCCCGCCCCGGCCGCGGCGAACGCCCGGCCGGCGGGCGCCCCGACCGGCGAGACCGGCGCGACCGAGGCGGCCGACGCCCCCAGGAAGCGCCGCCTGGTGACGGACCCGTGCCCCGCATCCGTGCCGTGGTCCATGGCGCGTTCCTCCCGTGTCCCGATCTCACCGGCCCGACCGACCACCTGGTCAACCGGCGGCGGCCCGGAGGGTCACGGGTCCGGTCGGGTGAAGTGCCGTGGAGGCGACGTGAGGTGGTACCGCTTCGTGTTCTGTACCGGGCAGCCGGGGCGGACGTCGGTGGTCACTGCCGCACGTCCGGGCCGGGTGGCAGGCCGGCCACCTCGTCGACCAGGGGCTGGACCCGGTGGGGGACGACGGCGCTCAGGGCGATGACCGTCGTGCTGCGGCGGACGCCCGGTACGGCGAGGACATCGTCGATCACCTGCTGGACGTGCTGGTTGCTCGTGCCCGCGATGCGGCACCAGATGTCACCGGGGCCCGTCACGATGTGGGCCTCGATGATCTGCGGGACGGCCCGCAGACGGGCGGCGATGGCCTCGCGGGCCGGCTGGTCCACCTCGAAGGTGGTGAACGCCTGGACCACGTGGCCGAGGGCGGCGACGTCCACGTCCGGGCCGTAGCCGGTGACCACGCCGGAGGCGGTCAGCCGGTCGAGCCGGGCCTGCAGCGTGCCGCGTGCGACGCCGAGCCGGCGGGCGATCTCCAGCAGGCCCTCGCGGGGGCGCTCCCGCAGCAGGCGCAGCATCCGGCCGTCGAGCGGGTCGAGTCCCTGGCGTGCCATGGCGCTGTGCCTGCCGATCTGCGATCTCGGAGGCATCGTCCGGCCTCATTCTTTGTCAGATTAGCAAGAGAAAAGGGACTGCGTTGCCTATTCGGCTGTCCATGGCTCACGCTGTGGTCCCCCGGCCGAGGAGGAGCAGCAGTGAGGCAGCACACCCACCCGTTCGTCCCGTACCGGCCCGAGCGGTACGGGGAGGCCGAGATGGTCCGGCGGGGCGAGGACTTCGTGTCGTTCCTCGACCGCCGCCGCAGTGTGCGGTTCTTCAGCGACGAGCCGGTCCCGCGCGCGTGTGTCGACCTCGCCATCGCCGCGGCGAACACCGCCCCGTCCGGCGCCCACTTCCAGCCGTGGAAGTTCGCCGTGATCGGCGACGCGGGGACCAAGCACCGCATCCGGGTCGCCGCCGAGGAGGAGGAGCGGGTCAACTACGAGGGCGGGCGGATCCCGCCCGAGTGGCGTGCCGCGCTCGCGCGCCTGGAGACGGACGCGGACAAGAGCTATCTCGACGTCGTGCCGTGGATCGTCGTCTGCTTCGCCGAGAAGAGCACGGCGATGCCGGACGGTTCGCTGCGCAAGAACTACTACGTCAACGAGAGTGTGGGCATCGCGTGCGGCTTCTTCATCGCCGCCCTGCACGCCATGGGGCTGAGCACCCTGACGCACACACCCAACCCGATGGGCTTCCTCACCGAGATCTGCGAGCGGCCCGGCAACGAACGGCCCTACATCCTCTTCCCGATCGGCCGTGCCGCACCCGACTGCGAGGTCCCGGACCTGGCGCGCAAGTCGCTGGCGGAGGCGACCGCCGAGAGTCCGGGCCTGACCTGAACGGCCCTTTCCCCGGCGGCGGTCCGCCGTCCCTCGTGGTCACGCGGGATCCGGCGGGCCGCCTGGCGATGTCATGATGTGCGCCGGAGACCGACCGAGCGGGCACGGGGGCACAAGTGGCAGGCGCGGGGCCCGGCGGTCCGGGCGGCATGGCGGCGGACCGGCTCGGGGCGATGCTCGGACAGGTCCAGGACAAGGAGGCGCGGCGCGCCCTGAGACGCGTGCTGCACAAAGGCGGCGAGGCGGCCGAGGAGGACTGCCACCCCCTGTTCGTCTCCCTGGTGCGGGGCACCGGGGGCCTGACGTCCGACGCGACCGCCGCGCTGCCGGTCGTCCTCGCCCTCGCCTGCGACCCGGGCATGGGCGCCCGGGTCGCCCTGGTCGAACTGGTGGCCTGTCTGGCGAGGGCGGCGGCCGGGCCCGGACCGGTGGACGCGGGGTGGCGCGAGGCGTGGCGGTCCCAGCGGCCCCGGCTGAGGGCGCTGCTCGCGGATCCCCGACCAGAGGTGCGCAGGGAGACGCTGTCCCTCCCGGTGGGCGCCGATGCGCTGCTGGAGCGGTGGCACACGGAGACGGACCCCGCCGTGCGGCTGCCGCTGCTGCTCGCGCTGGGGACGGCCGTCGCGGGCGAGCCGGCCGGTGCCGGGGCGGTGGACCGGGTGCGGGCGGTGGTGCGGGAGGTGCTGCGGACCGGCGATCCCGTCCTGCGGGTCGCGGCCGTGCACGCCTGGGCCTCCTTCGATCCCCGGGTCCCGGTCCGTGAGCTGGACCTGCTGGTGGAGGTTCTGTCGGACGCCTCCTCGCGTCCGCTGTTCGAGGCGGTGTGGTACGCGCCGGACGTCGAAGGGGCCTTCACCCGCGAGGAGGTGGTCTCCTGGACGGCCCCGCTGTTCGAGGACGAGCCCGGTACCGCGCTCTCCTTCGTCGTACGGCTCATCGAGGCGGCACACCGGACCGGGGACGCGCCGCTGTGCCGGGCCGCGCTGGACGAGGCGTGGTGCGTGCTGGTGGTCAGGCCGTCCGCGGCACCGGCGCTGCTGCCGCTCGCGGGCGCCCTGCTCCGCGACCCCGACGACGGTGTGCGGTTCCGGGCGGCCCATCTGCTCGCGGTGCTGGGGCCCCGGTCGGCCGAGTACGCCGACGAGTTGGCCGCCCTGCTGGACGATCCGGGCGGGGCCGAGTTGCTGGAGGGCACCGTGGGCGACCATGCCCGCTGGGCCCTGACACGCATCGGTGATCCGCGCGGGCTGCAAGGTCTGGTCGAGCGGCTGTGCGCGCCGTACCAGGGCCACTACTCCCGCTCGTACGTCATGGGTGACCCCCGGCTGCCGGAGATCGAGGACGTGCTGACCCCGCTGGGGGCTCATGCGGACGCCCTGCTGCCCGCGGTGCGCGCGCAGCTTCGCGGGGACGGCGTGGACAGGGCGCCGGTCGGCCGCCTCCTGGAGGTGCTCACGGCGTGGGGCCCCGCCGCGGCACCCGCACTCCCCGAGGTGGTGGCCCTGCTGGACGACTCCCGGTGGTCGCTGTCCGCGGTCGACGTGCTGGCCGCGATGGGACCGGCCGCGTCGTCGGCCGCGGACGCCGTGCGCGGGTGTGTGGCCCTCGATCACCCGGGCAACCGGATCAAGGTGGCGTGGGCCGTCTGGCGTCTGGGCGGCGACCGGGACACGGCGCTGCGCCTGATCGGGGAGGCGCTACTGGCCGAGGAGGGCTGGGTGTACGGGCCCGTCGGCCTCGTCGGTGACTTCGGACCGGCGGCCGCGCCGTACGCCGGTCCGGTGCGTCACGCCGTGGAACACGGCCCCGACTGGCTGCGGTTGCGGGCGGCGCCGGCTCTGTGGTCGATCACCGGTGAGCGCGAGCCGAGCGTCTCCGTCCTGGAGGAGTACCTCGTCCCGCTCGCGGACGCCGACGACTCCTACGGCTGCTTCGTCGACGCGCTGCGGGCCCTCGCCGGCATCGGCACGGTGTCGCCGGGGACGCGCGACCTGCTGCGTGCGGTACGGGAGTCCGACCGGCGCCTCTCCTCGTACCGCGACTACCGGGCCTTCCTGCGCGACGAGGAGATCCGCGCGGCAATCGAGGACGTGCTCGCCCTGCCCTGATGCGCGCGTCGGTACGCCCACGCAACACGCCCGCTGTCACGGCCCCGGGGGCGCGGCCGGCCGGTCCGCGGTGACCAGCCAGGACGTGCTGAGCAACCGGACCGTGCCGTCGTCCGACTCATGGCCGCGCAGGTGGGCGGTGAGGGTGTGCCGGGCGCGGTCCCGGGCGTCCTGGTCCGCCCGCTCCATGAGGTGGCGGCCGGGGCCGGTGCCGAGCAGGAAGTCCGCCGCGTCCTCGGCTCCGTGCCCCCACGTGCCGTACGCCTGCACGTGTTCGGTGGTGATGCCGGTGTATCCGGCGGCGGTGAGGACGGCGTGGACGCGGCCGCGGTCGGCCAGCGAGAACATGCCGGGCAGCCCGGGTGTGCCGAAGTCGCCGACCGGCAGGAGGCCGCGCAGGGACGCCATCGCCGCCGTCCAGTCGTTGAGCGCGGCGTCGGCCGGGCACACGAACGCCAGGCGTCCGCCGGGTCGCAGCGCCCGGCGGACGTTGGCGAAGGCCGCGACGGGATCGGCGTAGAACATCACGCCGTAGCGGCTGATCGCCGCGTCGAACGCCCCCGGTTCGAAGGGGTGCACCTGTGCGTCGCCCCGGGTGAAGGAGACGTTCGCGACGCCCTCCTTCTCCGCGCGCGCCCGTGCCGACGCGAGCATCGGGCCGGACAGGTCGAGGCCCAGGGCGCTCCCCCGGGGCGCGCGCAGCGCGGCGAGGAGTGTGGTCTGCCCGGAGCCGCAGCCCAGGTCGAGGCTCCGGTGCGCTCCGGTGATCGCGGCGGCGTCGAGGAGCGGCTCGTCGAAGCCCTCGTTCACGGCGTTCCAGCGGTCCCGGTGGCGGGCCCAGTGGGCGCCCTCGGGACCGTTCCACGCCTTTTCCTGCTCGTTGTTGACGATGTCCGGCACAGGGCCTCCCGCTGTCGACGGCCAGTTTGGGCGTACGCCCAAACAGTATGGGCATACGCCCGTACCGGCAATGCCGACTAGGATCCCGGCAGTCGGCCCTTGCCCGGTCGGGGCCACAGGACGGGAGCGAGGCACATGTCACCGCGCGGAGTCGCGACCCCGGACGTACGCGAGCGGCTGTTCGAGGCCGCCGAGCGGGTCGTGGAGAGGGACGGTCCCGGCGCGCTCACCAGCCGGGCCGTGACCACCGAGGCGGGCTGCGCCAAGGGGCTGCTGCACACGCACTTCGCGGGGCTCGACGAGTTCGTGGCCGAGCTGTGCCTGGACCGGTTCGCGCGGACGGCCAGGAAGGCGCGCGCGCTGTCGGAGACCGTCGGGCGGGGCACGGTGGCGGGGAACCTGGAGGCCGTCGTGCTCGCGCTGTTCGACTCCGGCGGTCCCGCCCTGTCGGGGCTGGCCATGACACGGCCCGTGGCGGCGTCCCGTATCCGCGCGGCCCTGGAGGGCGGGGCCCCGGGCTTCAGCGCGATCCAGGAGGCCGTCACCGGGTGCGTCGAGGCCGAGCAGGCGCTCGGCAGGGTGGCCGGGACCGTCGACCCCGCCATGGTGGCCCTGGCCGTCGTCGGCACCGCCCACCATCTGCTGCTGACCAGCTGGCCCGGCACGCCCGACCCGCGGCCCGCCATGGCACGTCTGGTCGCCGCCCTGCTGAGGGGCTGAGTCGGCCGTGACGGGCGGGGGCGGCGACCACGGCCGCCGCCCCCGCCCGGCACGGCCGGACCGTCAGGAGTCCTCGATGGTGATGAAGGGGTCCCACCGGAAGTACCCCTTCAACTGCCGGTGCCGGTAGACGTCCAGGTTGCTCTCCGCGCGCGAACGGGCGCGACCGGGGCCGGACTCAGCCGGGCCTGACGGTGGCGAGCTGTGCGAGCAGCAGGACCAGGCGGTAGGCGGCGGCGAAGTCGTCGGCGGTGAAGGCGACGGTACGGGCGCCGGCCCCACGTGAGACACCCGGCACGAGCGCGGCCAGGTCGACCGTGGCCGGCGAGAAGAGATCCACCTCGACGTCGAGCGGTCCGGCGAGGGCCAGCGGGGCGACCTGGGCGCGCCGGGCCACGGCCTCGGCGGCCGCGCGGCGCAGCCGCTCGCGCGCCTCCTCGGGGTGCAGGGCGACGGCGGCGCTCTGGCCGAGGGACTGCTTGACCGCGACCGTGTGCGCGGAGGGGACCAGCGCCAGCAGTTCGGCGCAGGCGCTGTCGTCGCCGCTGAGCAGCGCCACCGGTACGCCGAGGTGCCCGGCCATGGCGGCGTTGAGGCCGATCTCGCCCATGGAGCGCCCGGCCACGCGCACGTCGAGGATGCCGTCGTTCATGGTGTGGGCCAGCACGGCCGGGCCGCGTCCGGCGCGGGCGTGGTAGCCGATCAGCAGCAGCGCGTCGGTGTCCTCGTCGAGCCCGCCGAGCATGCCCAGCGGGCGCGGTTTGCCGCGGACGAGGCGGGCCCGCCGGTCGAGCTGCTCCGGCAGCAGGTTGCGGAACGGCCCGTGCGCGTCGGCGACCCACACCACGGCGGCGGGCTCCGCGTCCAGCACACCGGCTATCACGCTGTTCGCCTCGGCCGTCATCGCCGCGCGACCGCGCTCGTAGTCGTAGCGGTCCGGGTTCGTCTCGGTGGGATGCACGATCCCCGAGATGCCCTCCATGTCCACAGAGATCAAGGTCTTCATGCCGCGGAGCCTATGTGCCGCGCGCTCCCCTCCGACAGGACATGCCCCGGGCTGCGACAGGACATGGCGCGGGCGCGGCACGGCGGACGCGGACCCGCGGGGCGCCGGGCCGGCCGCGCCCGCACCGGCGCGGCCGGCCCGCCGCGCGGCGGCCGGGTGTCAGGCCGTCACAGGATCTGGATGGCGACGACCTTCGGCGGGTAATTCGGGAAGGTGATGTCGTGCCAGCGTTCGATCTTCACCGAGTCGCCGTTGGCGTCGTAGTAGATCAGGTCGTTGTTGCCCGTGGAGATCCGGTCGACCCACCAGCCGCCGAAGTCGGTCTTCCCCGCGTTCGCGTAGCAGTCGACGCTCTGCCGGCCGTCGAGGTGCGACCAGATCTTCAGGAAGTTCTCGCCGCCCACGCACTGGACGTGGTCGATGGCGAAGGCGTTGCCGCCGGGCACGCCGATGGTGAACGAGGCCGCCGCGGCGAGCGCCACGGCCAGGGACCGCAGGGTCCTCTTGCCCTTCGAGATCACGGATTCTCCTTCAGGCTCACAGGGTGTGCTTCGTACGTCGCCATCCCGCCGGCTCTGTCCTCCGGGCGGGAGCGGCTGCACGGCGACGCTCCCATGCCGGAACGATTCGCCTTTTTCCGGGATTTTCCGAGTGGCCTTTGGTTTGTCCGGAAAGCGGCGTTTGCCGTGACGGTCGCGCTCCGGGACGGGGCCGGCGCGGCCCGAGGGCGCGGCAGGATGACGTGAACCGGATTCGCCGGTGTGGGTCTGCCCCGGTGGCCCCGTTGACGCCGGCGCCCACGGGAACGACGGCCTCCGCGCAGCCACCGGCTCCGTCCGCGCCGCTGCTGCATTGGCAGCACCCGGGTCACCGGGTCGGGGGAAGCCGCCGCCGACCGGCGCGCCGGGCCGCGCCGACCGACGTGACCATGGCAGCAAGGTGACACGGCGAACTCCGTGCCGTCACCGCATCCGGCAGGAGGAACAACCGATGAGTCTCACCCTCAGGCGCCTGATCGGCGTCACCGCGGCGGCGGCCACGGGAGCGGCGGCCCTGCTCGTCGCCGGGGCCGGCACCGCCGGTGCCGCCGAACGCGCCCACTGCGACCGCGCCGAACAGAACCTCTGGAGCGACGGGCCGAGCCGCGGTCTGACCGCCCACCACTGCGACATCCCGTCCGGCAGGGGCCGCTGGTACACCGTCGAGATCGACACCCTCGTACAGACCCACCGCAAGGGAGACACCCTGGACGGCGCGGTCGACCGGACCAGGACCCTGCACGACCGGACCTTCAGGTGCCTCGGCTACACGTCGGACGACGGCACGGTGAACTGGTTCGGCTGCCCGCCCTCCTGAGCGGGTGAACGCTCCGGCGCACCGGGCAGTCGCCGCTCCCCGGCGAGGCGCCGCTGTTCGAGGTAGATGCCGGTGAACACGGCGACCTTGGCGCGCAGCACCCATGGATCGAACGGTTTGCCGATGTAGTCGACCGCGCCGGCCGCATAGCCGCGGGCGGAGTGTTCGGGGTCGGTGCCCATGGCGGTGAGGAAGATGATGGGCACGTCGTGGGTGCGGGGGCGCCGTTTGATGTGGGCGGCGGTCTCGTAGCCGTCCATGTCGGGCATCTGCACGTCCATGATGATCACGGCGAAGTCGTCGTGGTCGAGGAGGGCCTTGAGGGCCTCGCGGCCGGAGGCAACGGCGACCAGTTCCTGGTCGAGGGTGGCCAGCACGGCGGTCATGGCCAGCAGGTTGTCCGGCTGGTCGTCGACGATGAGAACCCTCGGCAGGGCCTGGGGGGCCGCCGGTGCCACGGACGGCGCGGTCCACTGCGTCTGTTCGACCGCCTCCAGTTGCCGTTCCAGCAGGACGCAGCGCTGTTCGGCCTCGTCGCGCTGCCGCTGTGCCGCGCGGAGCTGGGCGGCGAGCCGGGCGGCCTCGTCCCGCAGATGATCGCGTTCGCGCAGCAGGCCGGTGAGGTCGGGATCGGCGGCGGCCAGGCGTTCGGCCCGTTCGCGTTCCGCGCTCCACTCGGCCTCCAGCTGGTTCAGCCGCACCTCCAGATCGGCGATGCGGTGCTTGCGGTCCAGCAGGGCGTCGCCCAGGGCGTCGCCGCGCGCGGTGGAGCGGCGGGAGACACGGTCGGCCTCGGCGAGCTGCTGTTCGAGCACTTCGACCGCGTGCCGGGGTGAGGTGGTGGTCTCCACGGCCGCCTGGTACAGCCTGCGCACCAGTTCGATGGCCTCCGGGGTGGCGGCGGTGCCCCGGTGTTCGGCGACATCCGTGAGCAGATCCGTCACGACCTCCCAGGGCGGGACGCGGGTGCCGCTCAGGTAGCGGGAGAAGGTACCGGCGTCGCGGATGCGGCGGGCCGCGTAGCGGCGGACCGAGACGCCCAGTCCTTCGAACAGCTCACGCAGTGCCAGAGCCAGCGCGCGCGACTGCGGTGTCAGGTCGGGCGCGAGAGGGCGCAGCTCACCCACGGACGCTCCCGCCCCTCGTCCTCGCCGACGCCTGCGGTAACAGCGCCGGTGCCGCCCACACCGGCACACGTGAACGATCCATCGAACCCGCCCTTCCTCACCCGGCCCCCGGCCGGACCCCGGCCGGGACGGCGCACCCCGGTGGGCCCGCCCCGCTACGCGTCACACAATGACGCCAGGTGGATCCGTTGCGCACGGCGATCGGTGAACCGGCAACACCTCGGGGCCCGTTGCGGGCCCGCTGCCGCTCCCCGCAACACGTCCGGCACGCAGGTCACGACCGGTCCGCCGACCGGTGTTGCGGCGACGTCGGCAACGACGGCAACACCCGTGCCACCCGCACCACTCGCCCCCACCGAGCCACCTACACCTCGGGCGGGGCTGCCGGCCCCGGCCCGGCGGCGATCAGCGCGGAGATGAGGACGGCGAGCCGGGCGCCGGGCAGGAGGGCGGTCAGGAGGCGTCGGTGTACCAGACGCCGCAGTGGTACGGCTTGCTGCCCGCGGGGTCGATGCAGACCCGGACCGCGTAGTGCCTGACCTTGGACGTGTCCCAGTTGATGACGCTGTCGGTGGTGGAGCTGTTGAACGGGCCGCACTGCTTCCAGCCGCCGTGGGACTTCACCAGGGCCGTCGAGGGGTGCTTGGGCGTCTTGGGCATCTTGTTGCGGCTGCGGTCCACCCAGGTCCGGTCGCCCCGGTGGTAGCCGCTGATGATCTGACCGTGCGTGTAGTTGCGGGTCCGGCCGTTGAGGAGCTGGACGTTCCGGCCGGCGTAGGCGTAGCTGGAACCGCCGCCGACGACTCCGTACGCATCGAGTTTGGACCCGGCGTCGCAGTTCTTGCCGGCGGCCGACGCGGTGGTGGCGGCGCCCGCGACGAGGCCGCCCGCGGCCAGGGTCAGGGCGGCGGACAAGGTGGCGGTCCGCAGAAGTGTGCGCATGGGTGTCCCTTCGTCCTGCGCGCCGCGGATCGGCGGCGCGCGGTGCGTGTTGCCGTTGCCCCGCGAGGGGCGGCACCGGCATCGTGGTCGAGGGCCTTGCGGCACGGCAAGGAGTTCACGTCCCGCTCGGCGAGAGGGATGTGACGGCCCCTCCGGCCTGCGCGGACGCGGGGCGGCGGGACCGGGGAGCGGACCTTCGGGGGTGGGGGATGCCGGACCTGGACGCGCTGCTGCGCGAGCTGAAGGAGCGCAGCGGCCTCAGCTACTAGGCACTGGCCGGCCGCTGCGGGGCCAGCGCGTCCGCCGTGCACCGGTACTGCCGGGGCCGTGTGGTGCCGGGCAGTTACGGCATGGTGGAGCGGATCGGCACGGCGTGCGGGGCGTCCCGGCAGGAACTGCACGCGCTGTACGAGGCGTGGCGGTCGGCGAGCGCGGTCACGGCCGTACGCGAAAGGCCGGTACGCGAAAGGATGATGGACGGAGGGCCGGTGGGCGAAGGGCCGGCGGGCGGCCCGTGGCCCCCGGAGGCCACTCCCGCGCGCGGAGCGCCGGTGCCGCCGTCCGCGCGGCCTGCCGGGGCACGCCACCGACCGCTCGCGGCGGCCGTCGCGATGGTCTGCCTGGTCGCCCTGCTGGCGGCGGGCAGCACGGCCCGGGGGACGGCCCGGGGACCGCGGGAGGCCCGGCACGCGCCGAAGGCCGCACAGTGGGTGCCGGGCCCGGCCTGGTCCCAGCCGCCGGCACCGGTGCCGCCCGCGTTCTTCGGGGTGACCCTGAACAGCAGCAGCGGTGCCATGCCCGGCTTCACGGTGGGCGCGGTGCGGCTCTGGGACAGCCGCACCCGCTGGTCGCTGCTGGAGCCCGCCCGGGGGCACCTCTCCTGGACGGTCCTGGACCGCCTGGTCGCCGGGGCGCGCCGGGCCGGGCTGCCGGTGCTGCTCAGCTTCGGGGGCACGCCGGGCTGGGCCTCGCCCGGCGGTCCGCGCACCCCGTACGGCGACGGCTCGCGGACCTCGCCGCCCGACCGGCCCGCGGACTGGACGGACTTCGTGCACGCCGTCGCCGCCCGCTACAGGGGCCGGATCCAGGCGTACGAACTGTGGAGCCTCGCGCCGTCACCGCACTACTGGACCGGGGGCGCGGAAGAACTGGCCCGGATGGCGCGGGGGGCGGCGGCGGTGCTCCGGCGCGACGACCCCGCGGCGACCGTGGTGTGCCCGTCGATGGCCGGGCTCCGGGAGCCGTCCGCCCAGGAGTTCCTGCTGCGGTTCGCCGCGGCGGGCGGCTACCAGGACTGCGACGCGGCCGGGGTGAAGCTCACCCAGCGGAGCCCGGCGGGTCCGCCGGAGGACTTCGTCCGGCTCCAGGAAATCATCGAACGGACCTTCCACCGGGCGGGCGTCCACCCTCCGCTGTGGAACACCGGGACGGCGTACGAGATCGCGGAGACGGCGCCGCTGAGCGAGCGGGAGGCGGTCGACCACGCGGTGCGCTTCTATCTCGTCGGGCTGTATCTGCGGTACCGGCGCAGCTACTTCTACGACTGGGGCGGCACCAGGCTGCCCGTGGTGCTCCAGACCGAGGGCGGTCCGCCGACCGCGGCGGGCCGGGCGGTGGGCGCGCTCCAGGGGTGGCTGCGCGGGGCGCGTATCGGCTCCTGCGGCTCCGGACGCGCGGACGGCCTGCCCGCGCATGTCTGGCAGTGCCGCTTCCTGCTGCCGCCGGACGCCTCGGGCCGCCCGGTGCCCGCGGTGATCCGCTGGGCCGACCGGGGCAGCGCGCCGGTGCCGACCGGTGCGGGGGCTCGCGCCGTGCGCCGCCTGGACGGGCGGACCGGGCCAGCCGGGCGGACGGTGACGGTCACCGGCGAACCGCTGATGATCACCTACCGGCCGGGCCGGGCATGACGGCCGCCACCTGTTCGCGCAGGGCGCGCACGAGGGACCGGGTGACGGGGTGGTCGCGGCGGCGCGGCACGGCGGCGCCGATGTGCCGGGCAGGGCCGGCGGGCCCACCGGCGCGGTCCGCGGCCCCGGCGGTTCCGGGGTCGGCGCGACGGCGGGGACAAGCGGGACACCCAGGCCGGCCGCGACCAGCGAGCGCGCGACGAAGTGGCCGGTGGTCGTGTTGCGCATCCCCGGGGTGGAGTCCGCCCGCTCGGCGCAACGGGTCGGACACGCCTCGGTCTTGGGACTGCCCGGCACCCGGGGTTCGTCCGCCGGGTCGGCGGGGCCGAGCGTCCGGCGGCCGGCCAGGGGGTGCGTCTCGGGGAGGACGACGCTCAGGGGTCCTCCATGGACGGAATCCGGATGCGCGCCGGTGGCGCGATGGTGTGTGATCCGGGGTATGGCGACGGAGTTGGGTACACCGGGCATCGGCGGGTTGGACGAGGTCGAGGACGCGCTGCGGCGCTGGCAGCGCGACGAGGCGCCGCTCCAGCTGCACCCGGGCGATCTGGGCTGGTACCGGCGGCGCGGCGCGCGGGCGTGCGCCGCGGCGGTCCGGACCTGGCGCAGGCGGGGGCGGGTGCTCGCCGTCGGACTGCTGGACGGCCCCGGCCTGCTGCGCCTCACGACCGCGCCGGAGGCACGGCACGACGAGGAGCTGGCGCGGAGCGTGGTCGAGGACGCGGCGCGGCCCGAGCGGGGTGTGCTGGGGGCCGGGACGGTGTACGTCGAGGCGCCCACGGGCTCGCTGGTCCAGGATCTGCTGGCCGAGCGCGGGTGGCGGGCCGACGAGTCGTGGACACCGCTGCGCCGGGACCTCGCGGAGCCGGTGGAGGACCCGGGCCTGCGGATCGAGGTGGCCGGTCCCGAGCGGGCGCGGGTGTGGGCGGCCGTGCACCGCTCGGCCTTCGAGGGGTCGGCGTTCACGGCGTCGCACTGGCACGCGATGGCGGGCGGGACGCCGTTCACCGACGCGCGGTGCCTGCTCGCCTATGACGAGCGGGACACCGCGGTGGCGGCGGTGGCGGTGTGGTCCGCCGGACCGGGACGGCCGGGGCTGCTGGAACCGATGGGCGTGCACCGGGATCACCGCCGCCGCGGCCACGGCACGGCGGTCACCCGCGCGGCGGCGGCCGCGCTCAGGCGGCTGGGCGCCTCCAGTGCCCTCGTCTGCACGCCGAGTGCCCGCACCGCCGCCGTCGCCACCTACCGGGCGGCGGGTTTCCGGCTCCTGCCCGAGCGGCGGGACCGGCGCCGGGACGCGTTGCCCGCGTCCGCGCGAGCGGACCGGCCGGATGCCTGACCGGCCGCGGCCCGCCCGTCCGGTGCGGTACTTCCCCGGGCGGGACACGGCGACGATCATGGCGGTCATGGACCGACCGAGTCAGATCATCGAGTGCGAGGGCCTCCTCCTGCGGCGCTGGCGGGCCGGGCGCGACGCCGCCCAGGCGTTCCGGCTGATCGAGGAGTCCGCGGACCATCTGCTCCCGTGGGTGCCGTGGGTCGCCGAGCACAGCGAGGAACGCACCCGGGACTTCCTGGAGAGGTCCGAGGCCAGGTGGGACAGCGGGGAGATATACAACTACGCCGTCGTGGAGGACGGCACGCCTGCCGGCATGTGCCAGAGCTACCGGGCCGAGCCCGGGGGGTGGCGGCTGGGGTACTGGCTGCATCCGGCCGCCACCGGCCGGGGCATCGCCACCCGGGCGACGGCCGCCCTGGTCGCCGAGATGTTCACGCTGCCGGACGTGGAGTACCTGGAGATACTCCACGATCTGGCCAACGCCCCCAGTGCCGCCGTCCCGCGCCGGCTGGGGTTCACCGAGGTCCGGCGTGAGCGTGCTCCCGGGCCCGTCGCCCCGCCCGGCAGCGGCGTCGACGTGGTCTGGCGCCTCGACCGGCCCCGAGAGCGGATCTGAGAGCGGATCTGAGACCGGTTCCGCGACCGGCGTCCTCAGATGGTCATCGACTCCTGGAGCCAGCGGCTGACCCGGTAGGGCAGCCACCAGGCGAGCGGGCCGACGTCGAGGACGAGTCTCTCGCCGCGGAAGTCGTCGAGGACGCCGGAGGGCAGGGTGTGCGCGGGGGCTCCGTACGCCAGGCGTTCGATGGCCTGCTCGTAGTGGGGCTCGTCGGCGGTGAAGCGGCGCAGGTCGCCCCAGCGGCGGTCGCGGATCTGCACGAAGCCGGGGCCCTTGCGCCACAGGCACTTGCACAGGTAGTGGCCGCGGCGCCAGGCGCGCAGCGCCTCGTCGGCCGCTTCGGGGCCCTCGATGCGCTGCGGGGGCTGGAGATGGCTGAGGGCCTGCCAGTCGTCGGCCGCCGCCGGTCCGGGATCGAGGCGCAGTTCCCATTCCACCAGGACGGCGCGCGCGGTCAGGTCCCGGACCAGGCTCAGCGCGGCCACCGTTGCGGCGGCCCGCCCGGGGTCGACGGTGCCCGCGAGGTCGACGGTCTCCGGCAGCCGGACGCGCCGGGCGCCGAGCTGCCACAGCCGTTCGCTCTCGTCCTCCAGCGGTCCCGGCAGGGCGAGTTCGCCGAGGGACATGCCGGGCAGTTCGCAGGCGGCGGGGTCGTGGTCGCGCCAGGCGAGGACGGCGGGCGGACTGAGGGTGGTGCTCATGCGGGGGGCTCCTCCTCGGGGATCGGGGCTCAGGGCGCGGGGCTCAGGGCGCGGGGCTCGGTCAGGCGTGGACGGGTTCGGCGGGCGAGGTCAGCGGCGCGTGGGCGTGGCGCATGAAGTCCAGCCGCAGCAGGTCCTCGTTCACGGCGGCCGGGGCGATGTGGACGTACTGTCCGCCGTCGGTGAAGACGATGCCGAGGGCCGTCCAGGAGTCGAGGAGTTCCTGCACGGCGGCCTCGTCGCGGGCGGCCCCGGGGACCTGGCGGGCGGCCTTGCGGGTGAGGGCTGCGGTGGTGTGCGGCTGGTCGAGCAGACGGAACGCGGCCCGCTCGAAGGGGTCGGTGAGTTCCCTCGTCCGCCAGTCGAAGGCGCGGCGCCGGGAGACGAGGACGATGCGGTCGCCCAGGTCGTCATGGGTGAGCCGGGCGTCGGCGTGGTGCTTCTTCCAGGCGGCCAGGGCGTCGTTGAGCGCGCCGACGGTCGGTTCGCCGATGCCGCGGGCGGGTGCCTCGAAGACGTAGGCGAGGTCGTACAGTTCGTCCTCCGGCAGGTCGTACGTGAACCGGTAGTGCTCCTCGGGCCGCAGTCCCGTGAAACCGAGTTCGGGGCGTTCGAAGTACGGGCTGAAGCGCTCGATGGCGATCCGGGCCGACAGGTCGACCGGCGGGTCGAGGTGTTCCAGCGCGGGGATCTGGGCGATCACCGGTTCGTAGTCGGCGGCGCTCTCACCGGGGAAGCCGTGCAGGTAGTTCCAGGCGACGGACAGGCCGGTCTCGGCTCCGTCGCGGAGCATCCGGACGTTCTGGCAGCCGCTCACACCCTTGTCCATCAGGTCGAGCACCCGGTGGTTGAGCGACTCGATGCCGGGCTGGACGTAGATCATGCCCGCGTCGGCGAGGGTGCGCAGTTGGGCGCGGCGCATGTTGGCCTTGATCTCGATGTGCAGCCGCAGGTCGTACTCGCTGTCGATGATCCGGGGCAGTACGGTCGTCAGGTAGCCCATGTCGAGGATGTTGTCGACGACGTACATGTCCAGCACCCGGTGGCGGCGGGCCAGATCGATGATCTCCTCGTAGAAGGTGTCGGGGCTCTTCGAACGGAACTGCATGAACGAGCCGTTGAGGCCGCAGAAGGTGCAGTGGTGCTTCTCGCCCCACCAGCAGCCGCGGGCGCCCTCGACGACCAGCTTGGGCTCGACCCAGTTGCGGGCGGCGGAGGACGCGAGCCGTTCGAAGTAGCCGCTGTAGTCGGGCGGCAGGATCGCGGCGGGCGGCAGCGGACGGGTGGCCATGGGGTTGGCCACGCTCTCGCCGCCGGGGCCGCGGTGGCACAGACCGGGCACGTCGGCGAGGTCCGTGCCGTCGGCGAGCGCGGTGAGCAGCTGCGGGAAGGCGGCCTCGCCCTCGCCGCGCACGACGTGGTCGACGAAGGGGAAGTTGCGGTGCACGGCGGCGCCCTGCGCGCCGTCGCAGTTGGCCCCGCCCATCACGGTGACCAGGTGCGGGGCGAGCTGCTTGACGCGGCGGGCGGCGGCGAGCGCGGCGGTGTTCTGCTGGAAGGTGGAGGTGAAGCCGACGACGTCGGGGGCGTGGGCGACGATCCGCCGGGCGATCTCGTCGACGAACTCGGGGACCACACGGTGCAGTTCGCGGGTCATCTCCATCCGCTGCTTCTTGAGCTTGCCGCGCATGACCTCGGTGAACTCCTTCTCGCGCCAGCCCGGGTCGTCGTAGAGGGCGGAGGAGAACACCCAGTCGCCGCAGCCCATGAAGTAGGACGAGAGGGAGTAGTACTCGTAGTCGTCGCCGGTGAACTCGGTCCGGGCGGTGATCCAGTCGACGAATTCGAGGTTGGCGTGCAGGACTTCGGCTCGGGCGCCGGGCACGCGCTCGTCCACGCTGCGTTTGAGTATTCCCAGTGCGAGGGACGGCAGGTCGATGGGCGACCAGGGCATGTTGACCAGCAGGACACGCATGTCGGCTCCTCGGGGGTGAGGTGCCGGCCGGCCCGGCGGCGCGCCGCCGGGCCGGCCGGGCGGGGTCAGTCCTCTTCCGCGTCCTCGGCGTTGCGGAACGGAATGGTGACGGTGATGCCGATGCCCGGCTTGCGGTTCTCCTCGTCACCCGCGAGCGGGTCGTTGTTGATGATGTCCTTCTGCATGGGGTTCTCTCCTCTCGGTGGTGTGTGCGGTGGTGCGGTGCTCCCCGCTCCGGGCGGAGCGGGGCGTCGGGGGGCGGCGGGACGGTGGGCCGCCCGGGGCGCGGCCGGGGCCGCGCAGATGGCGGTCGAGGAAGACCACGGCGCGGCGCAGCACGGTGACGTGGTCGCCGCCGTCGTAGCCGTCGTGGCCGGAGTCGAGCCACAGCGACTCGTGCGGGACCGCGGCGGCGCGCAGCGCGTCGAGGTAGCCGCGGACCTGGCCGGGCGGGCACTTGGCGTCGTGGGTGGCCGCGACGACCAGCAGCGGGGCGCGGACGGCGGCCGCGTAGCGGATCGGGGAGCTGCGCGCATAGCGTTCGGGCACCTCGTCGGGGGTGCCGCCGAAGAGGCTTTCGTCCAGGGCGCGCAGCGCGGGTGTGGTGGTGCGGTGGGCGGCGGCGCAGTCGGCGACCGGTTTGACCGCGACGCCGGCCTGCCACAGGCCGGGGCGGGTGCCGAGGGCGAGCAGGACGAGGTAGCCGCCCCAGGAGGTGCCCCACAGTCCGGTGGCGTCCGCGCGGACGAGTCCGCGCGCGACGAGGTCGGCCCGTACGGATGCCAGGTCCTCGGCCTGGGTGAGACCGACGCCGCCGCCGAAGGCGTGCCGCCAGCGGGGTCCGTATCCGGTGGAGCCGCGATAGTTGACGCGGGCGACGGCGAAGCCGGAGGCGAGCAGGGAGTGGACGACGCCGTCGTAGGCGTCGCGGTCGTGGTCGGCGGGGCCGCCGTGCACCAGGAGCACCGCGGGGACCGGGCCGTGTGCGGTGTCGGGCAGGCTGAGCAGGGTGTGCACGGGTCCGTCGGGGCCGGTGGTCCACACGTCCCGGTGGGTGCCGGGGATCCGGTCGGCGACGGTGGGCAGCGGGGGCAGCGGGGTGTGCCGGGTGGAGGTCAGCCGGGGCGGGTGGGCGGTGTCGGTCCACAGGCAGTGCAGGTCGCCGCCGGGGCGGGTGGCGGCGTCCAGGACGGTGCCCGGCGGGGTGGGGACCGGGGTGAGGGTACGCCGGGTGAGGTCGGCGCGGTGCAGGGCGGAGCGGCCGTGGCGGTCCTGGCGTATCAGGACGGAGCGGCCGTCCGCGTCCCAGCGGGCGGTGATCTCGGTGTCGAAGGCGCACCAGGTGTGGGTGGCAAGGCCGGTGCCGGGACGCCAGGTCGCCAGGACGTACCGGTCGTCGTGTTCGCGGACGAGCAGAAGCTCCTCGCTGTCGGCGCCGGGGGCGAAGCCGAGGGACCACAGCCGGCCGCTCGCGCCGCCGGGCAGGACGGCGCGTACGGCTCCCGTGCCGGTGGTGAGGACGGTGACGGCCGCGGCGTCCGCGACGGCGAGGAGTCCGCCCGCGGGAGTGATGCCGGTGAGTGTGGCGTGGCCGTCGAAGCGGGCGAGGGTGCGGGCGGCGCCGCCGCGCGGGCCCGTGCGGACGGTGGTGGTACGGCCCTCGCCGACGGCGACGGCGACGGCGGCGTGGTCGCTCACCGCGAGGCCGCGCGGCAGGCCGGAGGGCACGTTCGTCAGTCCGGGCCGGTCGGGGCCGCCGGTGAAGGGCTGGAAGCGCCACTGCCCCGCCCCGCGCTCGTCCTCGTCGAACCACCACACGTGTGCGTCGCGGTCGACGGCGCAGTGCAGGGTGCCTCGCGGCCGGTGGGTGACCTGGCGGGCGCTGCGGCTGACGGCGTCCCAGGTGAACACCTCGCAGCGGCCCTCGGCGTCCGCGGTGAACACCATCTTCGCGGGGTCGGCCGCGCACACCTCGGGCAGGGCGGCCCGGTACACCTGGTATCCGCCGCCGCCCGTCATCCGGCGGCCCGCGCAGTGAGGGCCGCGCGCACGGGGCGCCGGCAGGTGTGGACGGCCAGGAGCGCCAGCAGGACGCCGCAGGCCACGGCGGGCGCGGCGGTGGACAGGCGCCCGGCGAGGGCGCCGGACAGGACGGGGGCCAGGGCCGCGGCGCCCGTGGCGGCGGTGGCCAGGACCGCTCCGGTACGGGCCTGGAGCGCGAGCGCGGTCGCCTGGAGGGCGCGGGCCTGGAGCACCACCGAGGCCAGCGGCATCAGCAGGCACACGAGGCTGAACAGCGCTCCGTACGCCCACGCGTCGGTGGTCAGGGCGAGCGCGGCGGCAAGGGGGACGAGCAGCCAGGTCACGCCGGTCACGGCCCGTACGGCGCCCAGGCGTCCGGCGACCCTGGGCGCGGCCAGCGCCCCGGCCAGGCCGGCGGCGCCCGAGGCGGCGAGCACGGCCCCGAGGACCGCGCCGCCGTGTCCGGCCCGCTGGAGGGTGAAGACGGCTCCGTAGTACAGCGCCACCACGACCAGGTTGACCGTGGTGCACCACACCAGAACCAGCCGCAGCAGCGGCGAGGAGCGCACCAGGCGCAGTCCCGCCACGCTCTCGCGCAGCAGTCCCCCGCCGGGCTCGCGCGGCGATGGTGCGGTGAGGTCGGCGCGCATGGCGGCCACGCACAGGGCGCTGACAAGGTAGGAGAGCGCGTCGGCGAGGAAGGGCAGCGCGCGGGCGGCCTGGTACAGCAGTCCGCCGAGGGCCGGGCCGGTGATCAGGGCCCCCTGGTCGGCGGCGGCGAGCCGGGCAAGGGCCCGCGGCTGCTCGGGGCCGGGGCAGATCAGTGCGACCGTCCCGCGGGACGCCGCCTCGAAGCAGGCGGTGGCGATCCGCTCGACCAGGACGGCGGCGAGGATCAGCCACAGGGACGGCCGGCCGCCGGTCAGGGCGAGGGTCGCCGCTCCCATGGCGAGGGCGGCGACGAGAGCCGAGCCGAGCATGACGCGTTTGCGCGCGCCCCGGTCGGCGGGGACGGCGACGACCGGGCCGAGCAGGAGTCCGAGGGCGGTGGAGACTCCGGCGACCAGACCGACGGTCTGGGGCGGGTTGCCCAGTCCCAGCAGGAGCAGCGGGAGGACGGCACCGGATGCCTGGCTGCCGGCTCCGTCGGCGGCGTTGGCCCACCACAGAAGTCGGTAGTCCCGTGGGCCCGTCCGCTCGCGGGACGGTCGTGCGGTCGACACCGGCCGTTCCACTGACCACCTCACCGACGTGGCGAAATCATGGAGAAAGTGTGGAGAGAACGAAGCGAGCGGGAGCCTAATCCGGCCCGGACGAACGCGACAAGGGTGCGGCGGGGCTGGCCGGATCCGTCCGCCGGGGCGGCGTCAGGAGGGGTGCGGGGACCGGTCGTCCGCGCGGCGGAAGAGAAGGCGGGCATTCCGCGGGCGGAGCAGCGGAACGCCGCTTCTCCGGGCGGGGTGGGCGGGGTTCCGCGCGCCGGGGCGCGGTGGCGCGCGGGGGCCTGCCGGGAGCGGGGCGCCTTCCGCCGGGGCGGAGGGCGCGCGGGGCGTATTCGGCCGAGAACGTTCGCCCGCGCCGGTGCCGTGGAGTGGCCCGGGGGGTGTTTTCGGGCGGGAGCGTGAGCCGTGCGCTCAGGTGCGCGTGCCGTGCGCCGAGGGGTCCGTCCGTACGGTGCGGTCGGGCCCCGGATCCGGGCCGGACCGTGCCGGGGCGGCGTCGGGCCTCATCGGGTCGGCGCCGGTTCTCGGCGGGTCGGCGCCGGACGGAGGCGGGTCGGCGCCGGGCTCCGGCGGGTGCACGCCGGATCGCGCGGGGCCGGTGCGGGGTCCCGGCGGGTTCGCTCCGGACCGCGCGGCAGCGGCGCCGGGCCCCGGCAGGTTCGCTCCGGACCGCCCAGGAGCGGCGCCGTGCCGCCCGGGTGCCGTGATCGCGGACCGTACGTCGACCACGCCCTCCCCCGAGCGGGCCAGGCGCAGCACGAGCGGCAGCGAGGAGGCGTCCGGCGTGTGGCCGGTGAGGAAGACCACCCCTTCACGGACCTCCAAGAACACGGTGTCGAGCGGCACGGGGAACCGTCCGGCGACCAGCCGCCGGACCTCCTCCGCGATGTCCTCGTCGCTGCGCAGGAACACCTTGAGCAGGTCGGAGCGGCCGACGATGCCGATGAGCCGGCCCGCGTCGTCGACGACGGGGAGCTGTTCGACGCCGTGCCGTGCCATGAGCCGGGCGGCCCCGGCCACGGTGGCGTCGGCGCGGACGGTGACCGCCGGGGCGGTCGCCCGGCCGGGCGGCTCCGCCGCGCCCCCGGCCAGGGCCACGACGCTGCTGGTCATGACGTCGCTGACGGTGTACTGGACGCCTCGCATGACGTGCTCCTCGCGACCGCCGTGGCCGTCCTGGTCACGGGCACGTACCCGAGCCTGCACGGCGCGCGGGCGTCGGCGCGCGGCCGGGCGGCCCCGTCCGCACGCCGACCGGCTCGTCCGCGCCCCGGCAGAAGGTCCCCGGGAAATGAGGGCTGTCCGGCCCAAGCGTCACGGCGGCCCGCCTGGCACCTTCGGAAGCGAGAGGCCGGGCAGGGAGGTGGCGCCCGATGAGCGGCATGACACATCCGAGGCACACCCGGCGTGCGAGGCGGCTGCTGTGGCGGTGGCACGGCAACCCGCTGCGGCGCCGCGAGGACGTCGCCGAGGGCTGGATCGCACTGCTGACATGGGTGCTGGTCCTGGTGGGCGGCGCGCTCGTGTGGACGGTCACGGCGCGGGCGGCCGGGCAGGAGTTCGCGGGTCAGCGTGCCGACCGGCAGGCCGCGGCGGCGGTGCTGCTCACCGACGCACCCCACAGCCTGTCCCCGTCGACCGACGGCTCCGAGACACCGGCCCGGGTCCGCTGGACCGCCCCGGACGGCACGACGCGCACCGCGCGCACCCTGGTGCCGAGCGGGCTGCCCGCCGGGACGGCGATCACCGTCTGGCAGAACGGCCGGGGCGCCCTGACCACCGAGCCGCCCGGACCGGCCGAGGCGCACACCCAGGCCGCCCTGTTCGGCGGGGCGGCGGCCCTCTCCTTCGCCGGTCTCACCTACGGCACGGCCGCCCTCGCGCGCTGGTGCCTGGACCGGCGCCTGTACGAACGGTGGGGAACGGAGTGGGAGGTCGTCGGTCCGAAGTGGGACCAGAAGACGGGCTGACGGGCCGGGGACATGCTGAAGACGTGGTGCGCACACCGGGCCCGGCCCACCGCGGTCGGGTGTCCGCCGGAACGAGCGCCAGGAGGCGGCACATGCGCCACAGCGACCACACGGACACGGGACAGCGCCCCGCCCGGCGACCGGCGAAGGCACCGGTGCCCGGCAACGGGCCGCAACCGGGCAGCGGATCGGCGCCGGGCAGGGCTGTGGAGGTGCCCGCGCGGCAGACACGTATGACCGGGTTCCTCGCGCTGCCCCCGCGGGCCCCCGCCGTGGTGGCCCTCGCGCACGCGGGCACCGGCGCGGCGCGCGATCCCCGCTACCGGCAGGTCGCCGCGGCGCTGCGGCGCGCGGGTCTGGGCACCCTGCTGCTCGACCTGCTGACCGAGGACGAGGGGCGCAGTCCGCACTGCGTCTTCGACGTCACGCTGCTGGCCCGGCGGCTGCGCGCCGCGACGGACTGGCTGCGCCGGGAGACCGGCCTGCCCGTGGGCTACTGGGCGACGGACACCGGCGCCGGGGCCGCCCTGGAGGCGGCGGCGGCCGACGACGGCGTCCGCGGTGTGGTCAGTGCCGGCGGCCGCCCCGAGCTGGCCGGCCCTGCGGCCCTGGCCCGCGTGCGCGCCCCCACGCTGTTCGTCGTCGGGGCGCTGGACACCCGGCTGATCGGCCCGACCCGGCTGGCGGCGGACTGGATGGGCTGCGCCCCGCGCGTCGACGTCGTACCGGACGCCGGGCATCGGTTCGCCGAACCGGGCGCGCTGGAACACCTCGCGGAGCGCAGCCGCGCCTGGTTCACCGCCCACCTGGCCGCGCCCGCCGCCCCGGCTGCCGTGCCCGGCGGCGCTCCCCGGCTGGCCGCCGGGCAGGAGGACTGGCAGCGTGGGGACGGGGAGCGCGACGTTCGAGCGGAGGGCGCTCATGGCATCGGCTGAGTCACGTCCCACGGTGGTCGTCGGGGTGGACGGTTCCCCCTCGTCCCGTGCGGCACTGCACTGGGCGGTCCGGTACGCGCGGCTGGTGGACGGTGCCGTGGAGGCGGTCCACGCCTGGAGCACGCCCACGGAGTTCAGCTGGAGCGGACTGGTCATCGACCCCGACTTCGACATGGACCACGCCCGCGAGCGCTTCGCCCGGGAACTGCGCACCGTCTTCGGCGACGAGCGCCCGGAGCGGCTGCGAGAGCGCCTCGTCGAGGGCGACCCCTCGGAGGTGCTGATCCGTGCCTCGCAGGGGGCGGACGTCCTCGTCGTCGGTCGGCGCGGACACGGCGGCTTCGGCCGCGCGATGCTGGGCTCGGTCAGCCAGCGCTGCGCCCAGTACGCGGCCTGCCCGGTCGTCGTGGTGCGGGAGGAGCACGACGGGAGCACCTGACCCGCCGGGCCGCGGCGGCGTACCGCCGGGAGCGGACCGAAGAGCCCGGAGAGGATCCGAGGAGAGAGAACATGCAGCACCGAACGGTCGAAGACCTCATGACGCAGGACGTCGTCCGGGTACGGCGGGACACCTCGTTCAAGGACGTGGCGCGGACGCTGGCCGAGCACGACGTGAGCGCCGTCCCCGTCGTCGACGACCTCGGCCACCCGCTGGGCGTGGTGTCGGAGGCCGATCTGCTGCACCGGGTGGCCTGCCGCCCCGACCCGGCGGGACTGCTCCCGCAGCGCGCCTCCGACCTCACTGACGAGGCATCGGAGGGGGCCGTCGCGGCGGAGGTGATGACCGCTCCCCCGGTGTGCGCCCGTCCCGGGTGGAGCGTGGTCGAGGCCGCGCGCACGATGGACGCCCACCGGGTCAAACGGCTGCCCGTGGTGGACGAGAGGGGCGTCCTGACCGGGATCGTCAGCCGGGGCGACCTCCTGCGGATCTTCCTGCGCCGCGACGAGGCGATCCGTGAGGAGATCGCCTCGGACGTCCTCGTGCGCACGCTGGGGCTCGCACCGGACGACTTCACGGTCACGGTGGAGGACGGCCGGGCCGCGCTCACGGGGTCCGTGCCGGAGCCGAGCCTCGTACCGGTGATCGAGCGGCTGTGCCGGGGTGTCGACGGGGTCGTCTCCGTCACCGTGGACGCCGGCGCCCCGAGCGGTACGGGTCCGGCCGGTCCGCGCTGAGGACGGCCGACGCGGCGCGGGCGGAAGAGCGGGAGCGGAGAACGGGAGAACGGCACGACGGGGCGTACGGCGGCGCGGCGGCCCCGGCCTGTGGACAACCCGACCTCCGAACCTCCCGCTGGCAGGATGGCCCGGCCGCTCCGGCCGCTCCTAGGCTGCCCGCATGCCGACCGTTCGCCCCAGAGCCCCCTTTCGCACCTTTCGCCCCAGAGCCCCCATCCGTACCGCCCGCCTCAGGGCCGCCTCACGTATCGCGGCCGTCCTCGCTCTGCTGTCCCTCGCCCCGCTGGTGCCGGCACAGGCGGGAGCGGCGGCCGCCGCGCGCACGTCCGTGCTGCAAGAGGACATCGACGCGCTGCGCGCCGACGGTGTCACAGGGGTGTCGGTCCGGCTGGAGACACCGCGAGGGACCACCACCGCACGCAGCGGGGTGGGTGATCTCCGTACGGGGCGGCCCGTGCCTCCGGACGGGTATGTGCGGATCGGCAGCACCACGAAGACGTTCGTGGCGACCGTGCTGCTCCAACTCGTCGGCGAGGGGCGGGTGTCGCTGGACGATCCGGTGGAGCGGTGGCTGCCGGGCGTGGTCCGCGGCCACGGCAACGACGGGCGCCGGATCACCCTGCGCGAGCTGCTCCAGCACACCAGCGGGCTGCCCGACTACGTCGGTGACGTGGTGCCGGAGCTGAGCGCCGCCGGGTACCGCGCGCACCGCTGGACCACGTACACCTCCGCGGAGCGCGTCGCGTTCGCCCTGCGGCACCCGCCGCTCTTCGCGCCCGGCCGGGGCTGGGCGTACTCCAACACGAACTACGTCCTCGCGGGGATGGTGATCGCGGCGGTCACGGGCCGGTCCTGGGAGCAGGAGGTGCGGGCCAGGATCGTGCGTCCGCTGCGGCTCGGGCACACCTTCGCCCCCGGCGACCGGCCGTTCCTGCCCGCTCCGCACGCCCGCGACTACCAGCAGTTCGAGCCGGGCGGGGCGCTGACCGACACCACCGTCGCCTATCTGCCCTTCGACGGGGACGCCGACGGGTCGATGGTGAGCACGGCGGCGGACACCGGCCGGTTCTTCGGGGCGCTGGCGCGCGGCGAGCTGCTGGCGCCCGCGCAACTGGCCGAGATGCGGCGCACGGTCGAGGTGCCGCCCGGTCACGGCTCGCCGCCCGGTACGCGCTACGGTCTCGGTCTGGAACGGATTCCGCTGTCCTGCGGCGGCGGCTCCTGGGGGCACAGCGGCGACGGGTTCGGCTATCTGGTGTGGCCCGCCGCGACCGCCGACGGGCGGGCCTCCGTCACCGTGGCGCTGCACAGCCGGCCCGGTGACGAGGAGAGCGCCGTGCGGCAGATCCAGGACGTCACCCGTCTCGTCGACCACGCGCTGTGCGCCGCGGGCCGCGGCGGGCAGCGGTGACCGCCACCGGGGGCGCACCGGGCCGCACCTCGACGGCCCGCCCGGTGGAGGTCACTCCCGCGTCCTGTGCGCGAACACCCAGCGGTTGCCCTCCAGCGCGTCGTTCGGCTCGGGGAGCGGGCCGCGGCCGTGCCTGCGGGTGAAGTCGAAGGGGGTGTGCGTCGCGGTGGACCAGCCCGTGGCGGCGAGGCGGCCCGCGGAGTCGGGGCGCTGTCCCTTGTCGAAGAGCTGGAGCAGGTCGATGCCGATCTGCTGCCTCGTCGCCGTGTAGATGGCGCTGTCGCGGTAGACCAGCAGGTCCTTCTCCAGCTTGGCCTCGAAGGCCAGTGCGCTGCCCCGGGCGCTCAGCCGGTCCACCGTGTCGACGAGATAGGTCTCGGCGGGGGCCGGCAGGTAGAACAGCAGGCCCTCGGCGAGCCAGGCGGTCGGTGCGGCCGGGTCGAAGCCGGCGTCGGTCAGCGCGGTGACCCAGTCGCCGCGCAGGTCGACCGGCACGGGGACGCGCTTGACCCGCGGGGTGGCCGAGAGTTCCGCCAGCACCCGGTGTTTGAAGGCCAGGACGCCGTCCCGGTCGATCTCGTAGACCGCGCAGTCGGACGGCCAGTCCAGCCGGTAGGCGCGGGTGTCCAGGCCCGCGCCGAGCAGGACCACTTGGCGGACGCCGGTGCGGACCGCGTCGAGGAGGAAGTCGTCGAGGACCCGGGTGCGCAGCCCGAAGTAGCGGGCGAAGCGGCCCCAGAGAGGGTTGCCGTCGCCGTCCGGGACCTGGTGGATGCGTACCGGCCAGTCGGCGCACGCGGGTGCGGCGCGCACGAAGTGCTCCGCGTAGACGTCCTGGGCCAGGCTGTCGTCGCGGTGGGTCTCGATGGCCCGTGCGGCGGCGACCAGGAGTGCGGTCAGACCCACTCCCCCGTCCACGCCCTCGGTCTCCCGGGTGTTCTCCGGTTCGGTGTGCTGCGGCGCCGTGCCGGTCATGTCGCCTCCGTGGGCGGGAGCGGCGCCCGTGAGGCGCCGGCCGGTCGGATACGGGCGCGGACCGGGTGAGTCCGCGGTGCTGCGTGCCTGGCTCATCGGCCTCTTCCCTCGGGGAGCAGGACGGGTTTGACCACCCGGCCCGCCTCGCAGTCGCGTTCGGCGTCGTTGACGGCGGCCAGCGGGTAGGTGCGGATCAGCTGGTCGAAGGGGAACCGCCCGGCCTGCCACAGTGTGGTGAGCCGGGGGATCAGCAGGCCCGGTACGGCGTCCCCCTCGCAGATGTGCCGGACGGAGCGGCCCCGGTCCAGCGTGCCCGTCTCCAGCGGCAGCGCGGTGTGCAGCCGCGCCACCAGGCCGAGGACGCCGGTGGGGCGCAGCGCCCGGAGCGCGTCGTTGATGAGCGGGGGCGAGGCCGTGGTGTCCAGCGCGTACCGCGCGCCGCCGTCGGTGAGCCGCCCGATCCGCTCGGGCAGGCCGGGTGTGTCGGCGTGCAGCGCGAGCGCGCCGAACCGCTCGGCGAGGGCCAGCCGTCCGGGGTGCCGGTCGACGGCCACGGTGAGCGCGCCGGCGGCGGTGGCCGCCATCACCGCGGCCAGGCCGACCGCTCCGGCGCCGTACACCGCGAGGGTGTCGCCGGGGCCGGTGCGGAAGGTGTTCAGCACGGCTCCGGCGCCGGTGAGGAAGCCGCAGCCGAGCGGGCCGAGCAGTTCGAGGGGGAGCGCGGGGTCGACCCGGACGGCGTTGCGGGCCGACACGAGCGCGTACCGGGCGAACGAGGACTGGCCGAACCAGCGCGGGGCCAGCGCTCCCCCGGCCGCGTCGGTGAGCCGGGGGGTGTCCTCCTTGCGTCCGCCGAAGAGGTTGAGCGCGGCGAAGGAGTCGCAGTAGGCGGGGGCGGCGGCCCGGCAGTTGCGGCAGTGCCCGCAGGAGTCGAAGCTCAGGACGACGTGGTCGCCGACCCCGATCTCGGTGTCCGGCCCGCCGCCGGTACGGACCACGACCCCGGCCCCCTCGTGGCCGAGGACCGCGGGCAGCGGGCTGCGCCCGGCCGAGCGGCGGACCGCCAGATCGGTCCGGCACATGCCGCTGCCCGCGATCTCGACCAGGATCTCGCCCGCGCCGGGCTCCTCCCGCAGGTCGACCTCCTCGACGGTGAACGGGCTGTCGCAGGAGCGCAGTACGGCCGCCTGGATCCTCATCGGCCGTCCTCGCGCGGGCGGTGGACGACGAACGGCCGGAGGTTTCCGTACAGCCCCCACGGTCCGCCGGCGACGCCGACGCCGCTGTCCTTGATGCCCGCGAAGGGCTGGGCGAGGGAGAGTTCGGCGTGGTGGTTGATCCAGGCGGTGCCGCATTCGAGGCGGTCGGCCACCGCCTCGGCGCGGTCGAGGTCGGTGCCCCACACCGAGCCGCCCAGTCCGTAGCCGGTGGAGTTGGCCGCCTCGACGGCCTCGTCCAGGTCGCGGTACGGCAGCACCGGCAGGACCGGGCCGAACTGCTCCTCGGTGACGACCGGGCTGCCGGGCGGGACGTCGGTGAGGACGGTGGGGGCGAAGAAGTGCCCCGGGCCTTCCAGCCGGTGGCCGCCCGCCGCGGCTCGGGCGCCGTCCGCCAGGGCCTGCCGGGTGACCTGCTCGACGCGGGCCAGTTGCGGGGCGTTGTTGACCGGACCCAGCCGGGTGTCCGGGGCGAGGCCGGGGCCGACGGCGACGCTCTTCGCGCGCTCGGCGAGGGCCTCGACCACCCGGGCGTGGATCCGGGCCGGTGCGTAGACGCGCTTGACGGCCATGCAGACCTGCCCGCAGTTGCGGAACGCGGCCCAGAACAGCCGGTCGGCGATGTCGTCCACGTCGGCGTCGTCGAGCAGGACGGCGGCGTCGTTGCCGCCCAGTTCCAGGGTGACCCGGGCCAGGGAGGCCGCCGCGCCCTGGGCGACGGCCCGTCCGGTGGGCACCGAACCGGTGAAGGTGACGTGGCGGATGCCCGGGTGGGAGACGAGGCGGGCGCCGAGGGGTTCGCGTCCGGTGACGACGGTCAGGACGTCCTCGGGCAGCACACCGGCGAGGACGGAGCCCAGCAGCGAGGTGGCGAGCGGGGTGAACGGGGAGGGCTTGAGGACGACGGTGTTCCCGGCGGCCAGCGCGGGCGCGAACTTCGCCGCCGCGAGCTGGAGCGGGAAGTTCCACGGCACGATCGCGGCGACCGGTCCCAGCGGGCGCCAGCGGATCTCGCTGTGCACCGGCCGGCCGTCGGTGATCTGCCGGGTCCTGGGGGCCAGACCGGCGAAGTAGCGCAGGCGGGCCGCGGTGCGGGCGGTCTCCGCGTACGACTCGGCCAGGGGCTTGCCCTGTTCGCGGGTGAGCAGCCGGGCGAGCTCGTCGGCCGCCGCTTCGACGGCGTCGGCCGCCGCGTGCAGCGCGGTGGTGCGGGCCGCGGCGTCGGAGCGCCAGCCGTGCCAGGCCCGGTGGGCGCGGCCGACGACGGCGTCCAGCTCGTCGGGGTGCTGGTCGGGGGCTTCGTCGACCGTCTCGCCGGTGGCGGGGTCGAGGACGGCGAAACGCTCGGCTCGGCGTCCCGGCGCGGTGTCGGCTCGGAGGTCCGGCATACCGGGGTCAGTTCGCGGCGGGGACGGCGGCGGCGTGCTCCCGGGCCTGCTGCTCCATCTCCGCCCGGAAGGCGGCCACCAGATGCGGCTGAATCCTTCCTGCGGTGCGGTCGCCGCCCTCGCAGACCGCGCCGCGCACCCCCACGATGTCCGTGCCGATCCGGGTGAGCGGGCCGAGGTCGGCCTGTTTGACGCTGCCGGCGAGGGCGGCGAGCAGACCCACGTCGTGGGCGAGCCGTACGAACTCGGCGCAGACGTCCGGCGGGACGTGGTCGAACAGCCTGCTGCCGTCCTTGATCGCGGTGTCCAGCATGGCCGCGTCGGCGCCGGAGCGGGCGGCGATGTCGGGCAGGGCGAGCGGGTTGACGCAGCCGATCCGGTGGGCGTCCGCGTAGCCCGAGGCGACGACGAGCGCCTCGGGACGGTGGTCCTTCACCGCCCGCACCACCCCGCGCATCACCTCGACGGCCTGCTGGGGCGTGGTGCAGCCGTAGAGCCCGACCTTGATGTACGTGGCTCCGGAGACGACCGCGCCGAGCGCGGCCTGGGCCACCGTGCCGGGCTTGTAGGGGACGTCACCCACCGTGGCGGAGACCGGCTTGTCCGCCGGGACCGCCTCGCGGATCTCTCTGATGACCCAGGGGTAGTTGGCGCCGAGCGAACCCTCGTCGGGCTTCTTGACGTCGACGATGTCGAGGTGTTCGGCGGCCTTCGCACAGTCGAGGGCCTCCTCGACGCTGTCCGGGGAGATGAGAAGCAACACCTTGGGCTCCTTCCGCCGCAGGTCCGCCTGCCGTGCGGGCAGGGGTGCGGATCGCCTGGTTCGTGCGCGGTGTGCTCATCATTTACTCCGTCCGTGAGCGCCGGTAGAGCGTGCGGAGTCCTCATGGGGCGCCTGTGACCACCCCCAGTGCGCCGTGCGCACCGGCGTGAACCGGGCCCGCCGGCGCGCACCCGGCAGGCCGGAGTGCGGCCGCCGGTCACAGACGGGCCGTCAGCGCACACCCCGGTGGTGCAGCGCCAGCCACACCCGGTCGCGGGTCAGCGGGAGTTCGGTGAAGCGGACGCCGGTGGCGTCGCGCAGGGCGTTGGCGAAGGCGGGGGCGACCGGGTTGAACGGGCTCTCGCTCATCGACTTGGCGCCCAGCGGGCCGATGGTGTCGGCGGTCTCCATGAAGTGCACCTCGGTGCGCGGCACATCGGCGTACTGGGGCAGCCGGTAGCGGCGGAAGGCGGCCGTCTCCACCGCGCCGCGTCCGTCGATGCGGACGTTCTCGAAGAGGGTGGCGCCGAGCGCCTGGGCGACGCCGCCCTCGACCTGGCCGCGGCACTGCATCGGGTTCATGACCTGCCCGGCGTCGGCCGCGTGCACGCTGCGCAGGATGCGGATCTCACCGGTGCCGGGATCGACGGCCACCTTGAACCACTGCGCGTTGAAGGCGACCGAGCGCGGGGTGCCGCCGAAGTGGCCGTCGGCGGCGCACTCGACGCCGACCGCGCGGGCGCTCTCGTACAGTTCCTTGAGCGGGAGCCGCCCGCCGGGGTGGACCACGGCCTCCTCGGTGAGGCGGCAGTCGGCGCGCGGCACGCGCAGTTGGGCGGCGGCGAAGTCGAGGAGCACGTCGGCGAGGGCGCGGGCGGCGCGCAGGGTGGCCTTGCCCGCGACCACGGTGCCGGTGGAGGCGAAGGCGCCGGTGTCGTGGCGTACGACGTCCGTGTCGGACTGGCGGACGGTGATGCGCTCGACGGTGGTGCCCAGTTCGCCCGCGGCGATCTGCCGGTGCACGGTCGTGGTGCCGTTGCCGAACTCCGCCGTGCCCACGGCCAGGTCGAAGGTGCCGTCGGGGAGCAGGCGGGCGCGGGCGTCGGCGAGGTGGCCGCCGGGCGGACCGGTGGCGATCATCGCCAGGGCGGTGCCCTCGCCGACGAGCCAGCCGTCGGGGGCGGGCTGTCCCGCCCCGGTCTCCGCCTGGGCCCGCCGGACGACGGCGACGCACTGGTCGAGGCCGTAGCTGGCGATGTGCAGGTCCTCCTCGTGGCCGCCGGGGGTGACCATGGCCTCGCCGGGTCCGATGATGTTGCGGGCCTTGAACTCCAGCGGGTCGATGCCGAGCAGCCGGGCGAGTTCGTCCAGGGCCGACTCGACGGCGAACATCACCTGGCCGAGTCCGTAGCCGCGGAAGGCGCCCGCCGGGACGGTGTGCGTGTACACCGAATAGGCGTCGACCTTCTTGTGCGGCGCGCGGTAGACCGCCAGGGACTCGCCGACGCTGTGGAACATCACGGCCGGGCCGTGGTTGCCGTACGCGCCGGTGTCGGCCACGACGCGCAGCCGCAGCGCGGTGAGGGTGCCGTCGCGCCGGGCGCCCGCCTTGACGTGGACGGTGAACGGGTGCCGGGTGGTGGCGCCGTGGAACTGCTCGGCGCGGGTGTACTCCAGTTTCACCGGGCGGCGCAGCCGGAGCACGGCCAGGGCGACGATGTCCTCGACGAGCATCTCCTGCTTGCCGCCGAAGCCGCCGCCGACCCGGCCCGCGACGACCCGCACCTGTTCGGGCGGCAGGTCGTACAGGGCGCACAGGGCGCGGCGGGTGAGGAAGGGGGTCTGGGAGCTGGTGCGGACGGTGAGCCGGCCGTCCTCGTCGATCCAGGCGACGGCGCCGTGGGTCTCCAGGCTCGCGTGCTGGGCGCGCTGGGTGCGGTAGGTGGCCTCGTGGACGGCGTCGGCCGCGGCGAAGCCCGCCTCGACGTCGCCGATCTCGCCGTGCGCCTCGCCGACCACGTTGTCGCGGGGGCGGGCGATGCGTGCCGTCGCGGCGTCCTTGTCGTGCACGACGGGTGCGCCCGGCCGCATGGCCTCCTCCGGGTCGAGGACGGCCGGGAGGACCTCGTAGGTCACCTCCACCCGGCGGCAGCCCTCCTCGGCGGCGGCCTCGCTGTCGGCGACGACGGCGGCGACCCGCTGGCCGATGTACCGGACGGTGTCGTCCAGGACGCGGGTGTCGTCCGGGTCCTCCTCGGGGTGTTCGTGGCGGGCGGTGGAGAAGTGCCGTCCGGGGGCGTCGTGGTGGGTGAGCACGGCGTGGACGCCGGGCACGCGCAGCGCGGCGGAGGTGTCGATCGCGGTGATGCGGGCGTGGGCGTGCGGGGAGCGCAGCAGCTTCATGTGCAGCATTCCGGGCACCGTGATGTCGAAGGTGTAGCGGGCGGTGCCCGTCACGACCTGCGGTCCGGCGGGGGCGGGCAGGTTGCGCCCGACGGCCTCGCCGGGCGCCGGGGCCTCCACGTTCCGTACGCCGCGTACGGCGTCCTCGATGGCGCGGTAGCCGGTGCAGCGGCACAGGTTGCCCTTGAAGGCGCGGGGCAGGTCGGCGAGCTTGTCCTCGTCCAGGGCGGCCGTGGTCATCAGGAATCCGGCGGTGCAGAAGCCGCACTGGAAGCCCTGGGCGTCCAGGAACCGCTGCTGCACGGGATGGAGGTCGCCCTCGGGCGAGGCGAGGCCCTCGACGGTGGTGACGGCGGCGCCGTCGGCGCGGAAGGCCGGGTACAGACAGCTGTGGACCGGCCTGCCGTCGACGTGGACGGTGCAGGCGCCGCAGTCCCCGGCGTCGCAGCCCTTCTTGACACCGAACCAGCCCCGCTCGCGCAGATAGGTGCGCAGGCACTGGCCGGGCCGGGGTTCCTCCTCGTGGTGCCGTCCGTTGACGTCGATCCTCATCGTGCCGCCTCTCCCAGTTCCCGGCGGATCTCCTCCGCGTACCGGAACGTCATGTGGCGCCGCCACGCGGGCAGCCCGTGGATGTCGTCGAACCACTGGTCGTCGGCGACGGCCGAGCCGATCGCCTCGCGCAGGGCCGCCGCGGTCGGCGGCAGCGGGAACGACAGCCGCACCGGGCGGACGGTGGACGCGGTGACGGTGACGGCGAGGGAGCCGTCCAGCGGGTCCAGGGCGCCGATGACCAGGACGCCGGAGCGGCCGAGGCCGTACAGGGACGCCTGCCGGAAGGCCGTGCGGCAGGCCAGGGCGCGGGCGGGCAGGGTGACCGAGCGCAGCAGTTCGCCCTCGGCCAGGTCCTTGCGTCCCGCGCCGGTCACGAAGCCGGTGACGCGGCGCCTGCGCCGGGTGCCGTCCTGGGCGAGCAGCAGGCACTCGCCGTCGAGCGCGGCGGTGAGGGAGGTCATCGGGCCGGCCGGCAGGGCGTTGCACAGGTTGCCGCCGACGGTGGCCATGTTCCAGATCTTGAAGGAGGCGAGGAACGCCCGGCAGCACTGCTCGAACAGGGGCGCCGCCGGGTCCGTGAGCGTCTTCGCGTACTGCGAGAGCGTGGCGATGGTGCAGGTGGCGGCGATCTCCAGGGCGCCGTCCGGGTGCCGGTGGACGGGGGTCCAGCCGGTGCGGCCGAGGTCGACCAGGCGGCGCAGGTGCGGCTGCGGTTCGGAGAACAGGTAGGTGCCGCCGCCCAGCCAGGCGTCGCCCGGCCGCCAGGGCGCCGGGTGCCGGGCGTCGCGTATCTCCGTCACCGTGTTGAGGTCCATGGCGGCAGTGAAGCAAGCCACAGGGGCCTGGGACGACTGGTCCGGAGCACGGAAAACACCGCGGTGCCGCCGTGTTGTCTAGGTGATCCTCCAAGAGGCATTCCGCTGGTGTCGTCTGGCATTTACCATGCGATGACTCGCAGGCACCTGGTGAATGTGAGATGCCGGGTGTCAGGCACCCCCATCCGGCAGGCGGACGAGGAGCAGGAGCACATGCACGTCGAACACCTCCTGGAGGACGAGTCCCTCGGTCTGCGCCTGCTCTGGGCCGAGGACCCGCTGCTGCGGCGGGAGATCAGCGGGGTCACCGTCACGGATCTGGAGGACCCCGCCCGTTTCGTGCGGCCCGACGAGGTGGTGCTCAGCGGGCTCGTCTGGTGGAGCGCGGACGGCGGCACGGGCAAGGCAGAGCGTTTCGTCTCCGGGCTGAAGGACGCGGGCGCCGCGGCGCTGCTGGCCGGTGAGGAGACCCACGGGCTGGTCCCCGGCGAGCTGGTGGAGGCGTGCGCGCGGCACGGGCTGCCGGTCGCCGGGGTGCCGGCGCATGTGATGTTCCGTGCGATCACCGACACGGTGTACCTGCGGCAGTGGGGCGAACTGGGCCGCCACCGGGCCCTGCCCGAGCATGTGCGCGACCGGCTGGACCGGCTCGTCGCGCGGGGCGAGGGTCCCGCCGCGGTGCTCGCGGCCGCCTTCGCGCAGTGGGACGCGGCCCCGGCGTACGTCCTCACCGCTGCGGGCCGGACCGTGGCCGCCACGCCGGGCGCCGTCCCGCTCCCGCCGCGCGAGGCCGCCGCCCTGCCCGGGAGCGGCAGCGGCGCGACGGTGCCGGTGGAGGCGGACGCCGACGCGGTCGGCGGGTACGAGCGCTGGTGGCTGCATCTGCCGGACGCGGCCGCCGCGCCGCCGCGGCTGCTGCACGAGATCACCACGGTCCTGGGCCGCTGCCAGGAGGCGCTGGCCGCCTGCCGGGCCGCGGAGCGGGACGCGGCGGCCGGGCTCGGCCGGGTGCTGGCCGCGCCGGAGTCCGGGGATCTGCCCGCCGCCCTGCGGGCCTGCGGGCTGCCGGAGCGCGGACCGTACCGCCTGGTCGTGGCCGGCACCGGCACCCGGCACCCGGGGGCGGCCGAGAGCGCGCTGTCGGAGGCGGTGGCCGGAGCGCATGAGGCGGCGGGGCGGCCCTCGCCCGCGTGCGCCGCCGTGGGCCGGCTGCCCGACGGGGGCGCCTTCGCGGTGCTGCCCGAGGAGACAGCCGCCGCGCTGGCGGAGGTCTGGCCGCGGGTGGCCGGATGCGATCCGGGCCTCCTGCACGGCGGGCTCGCCGCGCCCACCGCCGAGGCGGCCGGGCTGCCCGGGGCCCTGGCCGAGGCCCGCTACGCCCTGGCGTCCGCCCGCACGAGCGCACCGGACGCCTCCGGGCTGACCGACGCCCGCGCCCTGACCACGCTCGGCTCGCTCCTGACCGGCATACCGGCCGCGGTGCGCACCGCCTACAGCCGTACGGTCCTCGGGCCGCTGCTCGGCCCGGCGGACGCCTCCGTCGCGCTGCTGCGCACGCTGGAGGTGTTCCTCGCCCACGACGGTTCCTGGGCGCGTACCGCCGAGGCCCTGCACCTGCACGTCAACACGGTGCACTACCGCATCGGGCGCATCGAGCACTTCACCGGCCGCGACCTGTCCAGCCTGCGCGACCGGCTGGACCTGTGGGCGGCGCTGCTGTGCCGCACGGGTCCGGACGGGGCGCCGGCCGCCCGGACCGCCGGGGCGCCGAAGGAGACCGGAGCGGCTAGGACCGGTCGACGTGCACGCTCGTCGACTTCACGCGCGCGACGACCGTGACCCCGACCGCCAGGTCCAGTTCGTCCACCGCCTCCCGGGTCACCAGGGACACGACCTGGTGCGGGCCCGCCTGGACCACCACGCGGGCCACGACGTCGTCGGCGACGAGCGCGGTGACGATGCCGGTGAAGGCGTTGCGCACGGAGGTCGGCGGGCCGGCCGCCGCCTCCCGGGCGTCCTCGGCGGCGCGCTCCTCGGCCAGCCGGGCGAGGCCCACGCCGTCGATCACCCGGTTGCCCGCGCCGTCCCGGCCCATCGGCAGCCGGCCCGCGTCCGCCCACCGCCGCACGGTCTCCGGGCTCACCCTCAGCAGGCGCGCGGCCTGGCCAATGCTGTACGTCGGCACCGTAGAACCCTAGCCCGTCGCCGAGCCGGTCACGGAACCGCGTCCGCGGGGGCAGCTCCCGGTCCGGCGGTGCCGTCCGGCCCCGGTTGGGACCGCTCGTACGGCGCCGGTCAGGCGCGGCACACCTGCGCGAACCGCCGGGTGAACACGGACCAGGCGGCGGCCGACGCCGTCTCGTCGGCCACGGCCCGCGCGTGCAGCCGGTCCGCGTCGAGGCCGCGCTCGGCCAGGTACGCCCGGTCCCACGCGGCGACGGCGGCGGCGTCCGCCTCCGGGTGGAACTGCACGCCCCAGGCCCGCTCCCCCACCCGGAACGCCTGATGGGGGCAGTCCTCACTGGCCGCCAGCCAGACCGCCCGGGGCGGGAGTTCAGCGATGGCGTCGACATGCCGCTCGATCGCGGGCACGGTCTCGCCGAGCCCCGCGAGGAGCGGGTCGGCGGCGGCCTCGGGGCGCAGCCGGATGGTGGTGCTGCCGTACTCGGGCGTGCCGTGCGCGGCGCGCACCGTGCCGCCCGCGACCTGGGCCAGCATCTGCCCGCCGAGGCAGATCCCCAGCATCGGTGTGCCGTCGGCCAGGGCCTCGGCCACCAGATGCCGGGTCGCCGGGAGCCAGGGGGCGCGCTCGTCGTCGTCCGGGAGACAGCCGCCGCCGAGCACCAGCAGCGGACGTCCGTCCAGGGTCCCGGGCAGAGCCTCCCCGGCCCAGGGGTGCCGGATCTCCAGGCCGAGTCCGGCCGCGCGCAGCCAGGCACCGACACGGCCCGGACCGCCCCGCTCGGTGTGCTGCACGACCAGCACGGAGCCGGGACGCCGTCCTGCGAGTGCCATGCGCGACTCCCCTGCCGTACGGGTGCGGTGACCGCGTCAGCAGACCAGGGCGCGGTGCGCGGCGTCAACAGGGCGCGGGCGGGGCGACCGTGAGCCAGGTGACGCCGTGGTCGCCGCTGTAGGCGCTCACCGCGTGGCCCGCCCCGCCCGAGCGCAGCGCGTACCGCTGGAGCAGAAGGCCCTTGTCGGTGCCGGGCCGCGGTCGGACGCCCTCGCCGGAGGCGGCGAACAGGGCGCGTGGTCGGCCCACTTGGGCCCGCCGGGGGTGCGCGCCGCCGCCCTCTGCCCGTTGAACCCGTGGACGCGCGGGTCCCTTGGCGCGCCGCCTGCTGCCAGCGGCGCCGAGCTTGCCGGAGCGGTCCGGACGCCACCATCTGTTATCGATAGCACCCGCCTCATCTTCCCCACATCTTCCCCACTCCCTAAGGCGATTGGTCCGTGCCGAGACCTATTGTTATCGATAACTTTCCCTTACTGTCTTCCTCACCCCCCGTCTCAGAGTCACGAGGAAGCTCCCAGGTGGATCCCATGCCCCTGCACCACTCCCGGCGCTCCCGGCGCACCGGCCGGCCCAGATCCGGTGCCGCCGCCGCGACCGCCGCGCTCATCGCCCTGGGCACGCTGTCGGCCGGCGCCCTGCCGGCCCACGCGGGCCCGGACCGGCCGCCGGCCCCGGCCGCCCCCGCGTCCCCCGAGAACCCGGCCACCCCGGTCGCCCTGAGCGCCGGGGGCCTGACCGTCCGGGTGGCCAAGGAGTTCCCGCAGGTCATCTCGTACACGATGGACGGCAGGACGCTCGGCGGCCAGGCGCGGGTGCTGGACACCTTCACGGTCAACGGCACGGCGCACACCGCCACCACGACCATGAAGGCGTACCGCGCCCAGGCCGTCTACACCTCCACCTTCGCCGACCTGCCCGGCCTCACCATCACCTCGACGATCACCGTCACCGACCGGAAGACGGTCGTCTTCGCGGTCAAGAGCATCACCGGCCCCGCCGCGTCCACCGTCGACCAGCTGGCGATCCCCGACCAGTCGCTCGTCTCGGTCGACTCCTCCTCGGCGCACGCCACCCTGGCGCGCACCAGGATCTCGACGGACTCGACCACCACGGCTGACCAGTTCCTGCCGATCACCGCGGACACCGCCCCGGACAAGGCGGCCGTCGGCACCCCCTACGGCTTCGTCAGCAACGGCGCCCTGTCCGCCGGCATCCTCACCAACGCCACCGACGACTCCGCGCAGGACAACAACGACAACGGCAACAACCGCCTGAAGTCGCGGATCGTGGACGCCGGGAACGGCGCCCGCCGCGCGGAACTGTCCGTCGGCACCTACACCTACGCCCCCCGGGGCGCCACCGACGCGCGGGTGAAGACGTACGCGCTGCCGCAGGCCACCGTCGTGCTCGCCGCCGACGCCAACGGCGACGGACAGGTGGACTGGCAGGACGGCGCCATCGCCTACCGCGCCCGCATGACCCGGCCGCTCGGCGCGGAGCGGGTGCCCGAACGGGTCGTGCAGCACATCCCGTTCAACTTCGCCAGCCAGGCCACCAATCCGTTCCTGAAGACACTCGACAACGTCAAGCGGATCTCCATGGCCACGGACGACCTCGGCCAGTGGGTGCTGGAGAAGGGCTACGCCGACGAGGGCCACGACTCGGCGCACCCCGACTACGGCGGCAACTACAACGACCGGGCGGGCGGCCTCACCGACCTGAACAAGCTCACCCGCACCGGCGCCGGCTACAACGCCGACATCGCCGTGCACGTGAACGCCACCGAGGCCTACCCGCAGGCCAAGACCTTCAGCGAGGCCCTGGTCAAGGGCCAGGTCAACGGCTGGGACTGGCTGAACCAGTCGTACCACATCGACCAGCGCACCGACCTGGGCAGCGGCGCGATCCTCGACCGGTTCAAGCAGCTCCGCAAGGAGGCGCCCGGCATCAGGACCGTCTACATCGACGCCTACTACTCCAGCGGCTGGCTGGCCGACGGACTCGCCGCGCAGCTGCGGAAGATGGGCTTCGAGGTCGCCACCGAGTGGGCGTACAAGTTCGAGGGCGACTCGGTGTGGTCGCACTGGGCGAGCGACAAGAACTACGGCGGCGTCACCAACAAGGGCGTCAACTCCAACATCGTCCGGTTCCTCTCCAACACCGACCGCGACGTGTGGAACGTGGACCCGCTGCTCGGCGGCAGCAGCGTCAAGGAGTTCGAGGGCTGGACCGGCCACGACGACTACGACGCCTTCTACCGCAACATCTGGACCGACAACCTGCCGACCAAGTTCCTCCAGCACTACCAGGTCATGGACTGGGACTTCGGCAGGTCCGCCACGCTGAGCGGCGGGGTGCGGGTGGCGCTCCAGGACGGCCGGCGCCAGGTGTCGATGAACGGCGCCGTCGTGCTCGACGGCGACACCTACCTGCTGCCCTGGGGCGAGGCGAAGGGCGGCGACGGGACGTCCTCGCCGAGCCGCGCCGACAAGATGTACTACTACAGCGGCTCGGGCGGTACGCACACCTTCACGCTCACCGGGCAGTTCGCCTCCACGCGCTCCTTCACCCTCTACAAGCTGACCGACCAGGGCCGGGTGAAGGCCGGGCGGATCACCGCACGCGGCGGGAAGGTGACGCTGACCGGCGACAAGGACCAGCCCTACGTCCTCGCGCCGAACGGCGACCGGGCCCCGCACACCGACGCCCGCTACGGCGAGGGCGGCCTGCTGGCCGACCCCGGCTTCAACTCCGGGAACCTGAAGGCGTGGAGCCCGCGCGGCGGCGCCGCCCTGGCCCGCACCGACACCGGTGACAACGTGGTCCGGCTCGGCACCGGCGGCGCCTCCGGCGTCTCCCAGCGCGTCAAGGGCCTCACCCCGGGCAAGCGCTACACACTGAGCGCCGACGTCGAGGTCGCGGCCGGACAGCGCCGCACCGTCACCCTGGAGGCGAGCGGTCACCGCGTACAGGCGCGCAACGCGTTCGACACCACGCCGCTGCGCAACACCGTGGCGGCCGACGCCAAGCAGGGCACCTACGCGCAGCGCGCCTCGGTCGCCTTCACCGCACCGGCGAACGGACAGGTCACCGTCGCGCTGGGCGCGGCGGCCGGGACCGCCGCCGTCACCCTGGACGACGTACGGGTCATGGCCGACACCTCGGCGCCCGCGCCCGGCGGTGCCGTCGTCGCCCAGGACGACTTCGAGGGCAACCAGCCCGGCTGGGGACCCTTCGTGAAGGGCGACGCGGGCGGGGTCACCGACCCGCGCACCAGCATCAGCCGGCTGCACGCGCCGTACAGCCAGAAGAGCTGGAAGAACACCTACTCGCCGTACAACTCCGGCACCCTCAAGGGCAAGGCGGTGGACGACGTCCTCGACGGCGGCCACTCGCTCAAGGCCCACGAGGAGAACACCGGTCTGGTGTACCGGACCGTGCCCGCGACGGTGCCGTTCGTCGCCGGTCACCGCTACAAGGTCTCCTTCGACTACCAGACCAACCTCGACGGCCAGTGGGCCTGGGTGACCGGCGCCGACCGGATCGCGGGCGGGAGGACCACGGCCCGGGACATCGGCCGGGACACGCTCGCCCCCGCCCTGGACACCACGGCGTACTCCAAGGAGATCGTCGCCGGCTGCGGCGACACCTGGGTGGGGCTGCGCAAGCTCGGCGGCGCGGCGGGCGCGGACCTGGTCCTCGACGACTTCCGCGTCACCGACCTCGGCCCGGTCACCGGCGGCGCGGCCTGCGCGAGCGTGACCACCCCCGCGGGCACCGATCTGAGCCCCGGCGTGCCGGGCGAGTACGTCACCTCCTTCACCAACAGCGAGGAGGGCGACGCCACGAACGTCGTCACCCGCTTCGAGGGGCTGCCCTCGGGCTGGACGGTGAAGGTCAAGGAGCGCGACGGCAACCGCTTCGAGCGGGTGAAGCCGGGCGCGACCGTCAGCACCACCTGGGTGCTGACGCCTCCGGCGGGCGCCGCGGGCACCCCGGCGGCGTGGAAGGCCACGGCCGTCTACGACGAAGCGGGCGTCACCAAGACGGTCGCGGCGGACGCGCGGGCCGCGGTCGCGAACGAGCCGGTCCTCTCGCCGGGCTCGATGACGGCGAGCGCGGACTCGGAGAACCTGTCCTCGGGGGCCGCGGAGGGTCCGGTGTCCAATGTGCTGGACGGTGACCCGGGCACCATCTGGCACACCGACTACACCGCGTCCGAGGCGCCGTACCCGCACTGGGTGACGCTGAAGCTGGGCAGTGCGGCCGACGTGGACGGCTTCGGCTATCTGGGCCGGCAGAGCGGCGGGCAGAACGGCCGGGTCGCGGGCTACCGGGTGGACGTCTCCGACGACGGCACCACGTGGAAGACCGTCGCCGACGGCACGCTCACCGACTCGCCGCAGACGCAGCGGATCACGTTCTCCTCGGTGCGCGCCTCCTATGTGCGCTTCACCGCGCTGAACGCGCTCAACGGCCAGCCGTTCGCCGCGGCCGCCGAGATGCGTGTGTACGGGGCTCCGGTGGACGCGCCGACGGGGTATCCGCCGGCCGAGCGGTCGTAGCACCGCACGCCACCGCACGCACCGCAGGCGGGGCCTGCCGCGACCGGCTGTTCCATGGCCGGTCGCGGCAGGCCCTTCCGTCTGTCCGGGCCGGTGGTCAGCGGCTGCGGTCGACCTGAGGGCGGTTGTCGTGGAACAGCTCGATGCCCGCGCGCAGCCCGGCCGCCTCGACGGCGGGCGCCGACCGCAGCCACTCCAGCGCCGTCCGGCACGTCGGGGTCTCCTCGACCAGCCGGTAGACGCGCAGATATCCGGCGAGACGGTTCAGCAGCGCGCTGTCGTCGACGGAGAGCGCGGAGCCGAAGGCGTCCAGGGGCTCCTTGGCGGCGCGCAGATAGCTGTCCATCTGGTGGAATTCCAGGGCGAGCTGCTTGCGTTCGCTGGAGAGCCTGCTGTCGGGGAGCGCCCGGATGATCGCGCTGGGCTTGCCCTCACTGGCCGGGTAACTGTCCCCCACGGCCAGTTTGAAGGCGGCCGCCGCCTCCGTGCCGAACGCGCGCAGCTCGGAGGAGATCCACCGCTCCTTCATCGTCTGCTTCGGCGTCTGGACCTTGAAGGCGCGGGTGACGGAGTCCAGGGCGTGCTGCATCTCGTGCGCCACCGTCGCGGCGAACTCGCGCAGCGCGGAGGCCGGGGCGCCGGCGGGCGGCGGCTTGATGTGCAGGACGCCGCCCTGGGCGGTCAGGTCGTCGATGACGAACTTGGCGCGTGCTCCCTGGTAGGACGTCTGGTCGTCGATCTCCACGGTGATGGAGGACTGTTCCAGGGCGCGCAGCAGCTGGGCGTAGGGGACGGCGAAGGTGGCGCCCCGCTGTTCGCCGGGGGCCGCCTTCTCCAGCAGTTCGGCGAAGCGGTCCGGCGGGAGGTTCTCCCGGGACCAGCGGCCCTTGGAGTAGTCGACCGAGCGCTGGAGCGCCGGGGCGGCGCCGGGGCCGGCGGCCGCAGCGTCCTCGGCCGGGCGGGGGGCGGGGGCCGGGCCGCCGAGCACCCTGGTCGCGTTGGCCTCGGCCTCCTGTTCGAAGCGGTCCGAGGGCGAGGAGACCTTCAGTCCCTGGCCGTTGTCGGTCCCCGCGACCGGGCCCCGGCGCTGCTGGACCACATGGGTCAGTTCGTGCGCGAGGGTGTGCCGGTCGCCGCCGCCGTCGCCGATGACCACATGGCTGCCCATGGTGTAGGCGCGGGCGCCGAGCGCCTCGGCGGAGCGCCGGGCGTCGGCTCCGGTGTGCAGCCGCACGTCGGAGAAGTCCGCGCCCATCCGGGCTTCCATGTCCTTCCTGACCGGCTCGGCCAGGGGTGTGCCGGAACCGCGCAGCACCTCGTCGACGGCGGAGCGCTGGACGGCCGCCTCGTCGGGGGCGGAGCGGTGGCCGCAGTGATCGGAGTGCTGGTGCCGGGCCTCCTCCAGCATCCGGGCCACGGCGGCGTTGCCCGCGGCGCGCTGGAGGGCCAGCAGGGCGGGCCGCTCCCCCGTGCCGGGGCGGGCGGCGGCCGAGGGGGCGGCGGGCGACGGCGCGCGCCGGGTCCTCGGGAGGCGCTCGGCGGGATCCGGCGTCTTGTCATGGGCGTGGGCGGGCATGGGCGAGTCCCTTGTCGCGGCGCGGACGGGCGGTTCCAGAGGTACTGGACGCGGCGCCCTCGCGCCAGAGCCGCGGGGGCACAGTGTGCTGCCCCGGCGGCTCACCCGCGGGCGCGCCGAGGTCGTCCGGCCCGTCGCTCCCGTACGGAAAAGGGCGGGGCCGGGGACGCCGTACGCGTCCCCGGCCCCGCCCTCTCGGCGCTCGGCCCCCCGGCCGGCCCGGGGGGTCACACGGGTTCGGGCTGCGGTTCCGGGCGGGGCACCAGGGCCGGTTCCGGGTCCCAGAGCCTCATGGTCCGGACGTAGCCGAGGATCACCGAGCCCATCGCGAGCAGGAGCAGGGGCCCGAACAGCCACGGCTGTCCGGCCAGCTCGGTCGCCAGATAGCGGTAGGCGACCAGGAGCGCGGCGAAGACCACCGTGCCGTGGACGACGAACCGGGTGGCCGGCCGGTCCCAGCCGCGGGCGAGCGAGCGCATCGTGGCCTCGATGGTCAGCGCGAACACCACACCGGCGACGAGGTCCGCGCCGTAGTGGTAGCCGAAGCCCAGCGTGGCGGTGAGGGTGGCGACCAGCCAGAAGGTGCCCGCCCAGCGCATGGCCCGCGAGCCCTTGCGGGAGTGGATGAAGAGCGTGGTGGCCCACGCGGTGTGCAGGCTCGGCATGCAGTTGCGCGGGGTGATCTCGTCGAACGGCATCGCGTGCGGGGTGCCGAGCGGCGCGAGGGTGTCCGGCCACAGGTCGGCCGTCGCCCAGTGGCCGCCGTCGGGGCCGTAGGCGAAGACCGGTCCGACGACCGGGAAGATCATGTAGATGGCCGGTCCGACCAGGCCGATGGCCAGGAAGGTGCGGACCAGGTGGTGGCTGGGGAAGCGGCGCTCGGCGGCGACGTTGCGCAGCTGGTAGAGGCCGACGAGGGCGGCCGCCAGCGGGAGCTGGCCGTAGACGAGGTGCAGGAGGTGGGAGCCGACCGGTCCGGTGGCCTCCAGGGCGCGGCCGACCAGCCAGGAGGGGTTGCCCAGCGCGTGGTCGGTGGTCGCCACGTACTGGTCGAGCACCGACGGGCGGGTCTTGGAGGTGATGAGCAGCCAGGTGTCACCCGTCTTGTGGCCCGCCACCAGCAGCAGGGCCAGTCCGACGCCCTTGAGCAGCAGCGCGCGCTCCTGGCCGGTGCGCCGGGTGAACGCGAGGACCGCGCAGCCCAGGACCACCCACAGCGCGCCGTTGCCGAAGGCCGGTCCGGCACCGGCCGCCCAGCGCACCAGCAGGAAGACGACGTCGATGCCGAGGGCCGCGCACGCGGCGACGAGCCGCTGCCGCCAGGTCAGCACCACCATCAGCAGCGCGAGCCCCGCGTACAGCAGCGGGCCCGAGCGCGGCGCGAAGACGATCTCCCGGGCCTGGTTGGTGATCGGCCCCGGAACGCCGTATCCGCGTGCGGCGATCTCCAGCGCGACGAGGAATCCGACGACCGCCACGCCCGCGGCGGTCCACAGCACCGCTCGGGCGGATATTCGCTTCGATGTGTTCTTCAATTGTTTAGCCCATTGAGTAGGTTGTGGACGTATTGCTGGCTAATGATGCTGGTTGGCATGGTTTTCCGGTGAAGAACGGGTGATCAGGCCGATGGTCATGAGTTCGAACATGCTAACCGGTGGCCGTTCGCGCCCTTCTCCGGGAGGCGTTCGCGGCAGGTGCCGCCGCGCTCAGGCCGCCGGGTGCGGTGCCTCGGGCGGGGCGGGGAATCCGTACGCGGCCCACCTGCCGGTCACCCGGCGGCGCACGTCCTCGGGGAAGGAGTTCCGGAAGGACGCGGTGACGCCCCTGGTCACGCCCTCGAAGTCGGCGGGGAGCAGACAGCTGACGACGGACTTGCCGCCCCGGCCGCCGCGCACCTCGTCGTCGGTGAGGTAGGGGACCATGGGGATGCCCGGCGCCTCGGGGTAGACGTAGTGGCCGGTGGCGGGGTGGTGGCGGGTGGCCAGGGCCCACACCACCTGGTCGATGTCGGTGATGTCGATGTCGTCGGCCACCAGCAGCACCTTGGGCACCAGCCAGCCGGTGTGGGAGCCGAAGAGCGCCTCGGCGACGGCGTCGGCGAGCCGCCGTTCGGTCAGGCCCGTCGCGGCCAGCTTCCGGGTGTCCACGGCGACCACGATCCAGCAGGTCGCGGCCTCGTAGGAGCACCAGGCCAGCGAGACGGGCAGGCCCTGGGCGCGCAGCCGGTGCAGGCTCGCGGCCGAGATCATGGTTCCCCACACGGTGTGGTTCTCCTCCGGGGGGACGCCCGCCACGCAGAAGGGCAGGATCGGGCGGTCCCGGTGGGTGACGGCCTCGACGTGGAAGACGGGCTGCGGCCTGCCCTCGCTGAAGGCGTACCCGTGGTACTCCCCCATCGGTCCTTCGGGGGCCGTCTCGTCGGGGCTGATGTACCCCTCCAGCACGATCTCGGCGTTGGCCGGGACGTACAGGCCGTTGGTCTCGGTGCGCACGACGTCGACGGGGGTGCCGGTCAGGGCGCCGACGTAGCCGTCCTCGTCCACCTCGGCGGGCAGCGGCATGCCGGCCGCGGCCAGGGCGGCGGGCGGGGCGCCGAGCACCATGGCCCAGGGGGTGCGTTCGCCGCGCTCGCGCCACATCCGGTGGATCATGCCGAGGTGCTGCTGCGGCATGGCCGGGCCGACCAGGGTGGTGGGGCCGTGCAGCATCGCGCGGCTGACCGACCAGCTGGTCCAGCTCCCGTCCGGGGTGCGCACCACATGGAAGCCGTACGTCCCGAAATACCGCCCGCCGTCCTGCTGGTGCAGCAGCGGCACCGGGAAGCGCGTCAGGTCGACGGCGTCGCCGGTGAGGACGTTCTCCTTGCACGGTCCGGTCGGCACGACCCGCGGGGGTACGGGGGCCGCGTCCATGGCGCCGACGAGGTGTTCGAGCAGGTCGCGCGGGGTGGTGTCGCGCCCCAGGCCGAAGTGGGCGGCGAGGCGCCCGTAGGTCTGCCCCGGGCACGAGCCGAGTCCTGCGGGGGCGCCGAGGAGGCGGAATCCCTCGTCGCCCTCGGTCAGCCGGCTGAACAGCGGGGCGGGGCTCCTGGTGTCGTAGACGCGCCGGGTGACGGCCGCGGCCTCCAGGGTGGGGCTGACCGGCTCGCGGATGTCGACCGCGTCGCCGGCGGCGAGCAGTTCGGACACGAAGTCACGGAAGTTGAGCGCGCTGCCGCGTTGGGTCATGAGAGGTCCTTTGCCGGGGACGAGATGGGGGCGGGGGCCGGAGCGGGGGCGGCGCCGGGGGCGGGGTGCGGGGCCGTCTTCATGCCCTGCCAGCGCCGCGCGGTGGGCAGATCCAGGCCGAACTGGTCGAGGACGCGTACGACGATGTGCTCGACGAGGTCGGCGATGGTCTCCGGACCGTTGTAGAACGCGGGGACGGGCGGCATGACGACGGCGCCCATCCGGGTCAGCTCCAGCATGTTCTCCAGGTGCACGGCCGACAGCGGGGTCTCCCGGGCCACCAGGACGAGCCTGCGCCGCTCCTTGAGCATCACGTCGGCGCACCGGCTGATCAGATCGGCGCCGTAGCCCGTGCGGACGGAGGCCAGGGTCTTCATGCTGCACGGTGCGACGACCATGCCGTCGACCCGGAAGGACCCGCTGGAGACCGGCGCGGCCTGGTCGTCCGGCCCGTGGCACACCGAGGCCAGCTCCCGCAGGTCCCGCATCGAGTACGGGGTCTCCCGCGCCAGGGTGGCCCTGGCCCAGCGGCTGACCACGAGGTGCGTCTCGACGCCGAGTTCTCCCAGCGCCTGGAGCAGGCGCACGCCGATGGGCGCCCCGGTGGCCCCGGTCATCGCGACGACGATTCTCACTTCGTCATCCTTCCTGTCACGGTCAGTTATGACGTACACGTCCTACCGCCTCGGACGGTATAGTACGTACACGTCCTGAATCAAATGCGGCGGAGGCGGCACCCATGACCGACGAGAGCGCACCCGGGCCCACTCCCCTGGAGGCGCTCGACGGGCCGGGGCCGCTGGCCCGCCGGCTGAACCAGGTCCACACCCGGCTGTGGTACGAGACGGTGCACCAGGACCTGACGGGGCCGCAGTTCACCGTGCTGAGCCTGCTGGACGCCCACGGCGACATGGACCAGGGCACGCTCGGCGCGCGCGCCCATCTCGACAAGTCGACCGCGGCGCCGCTGCTGCGGCGGCTGCGGCAGCGGGGCCTGGTGGACATCGCCCAGGACGCGGACGACCGCAGGCGCAAGGTGGTGCGCCTCACCGAGGAGGGCCGCGGTCTGGCCGTCGCCCTCGCCCCCCGGGTCACGGCCGTGAGCGAGCGGATCCTCGCGCCGTTCACCCCGAAGGAGCGGGAGCAGTTCCTCGCGCTGCTGCGGCGGGCGGTCGAGCGGTCACCGGACCAGGGCGGCGACGCCTAGGGCGCACGGCGATGAGTTCCACCGGTTCGCGGAGTCTCATCCGTGACATCACCGCCCCGGGGAGGATCCCATGGCCCAGTTGCTGAGAGTGCAGAACTTCAACGTGTCGAGCGACGGTGTCGCCGCCGGCGAGGACCAGACCCTGGAGAGGCCGTTCGGGCATGTCGACCCCGAGCGGCTGTTCGCCTGGGCCGGTGCCACGGCGAGCTGGCCCCGGCGCACCGAACCCGGCGGCAGCCGGGGGCTCGACGACTACATGACGCGGGACTTCGGGAACAACATCGGCGCCGAGATCATGGGCCGCAACAAGTTCGGGCCCCAGCGCGGGCCCTGGCAGGACCACGAGTGGCAGGGCTGGTGGGGCGACGAACCCCCGTTCCACACACCGGTGTTCGTCATGACCCACCACGAGCGGCCGTCGATCACCCTGTCCGACACCACCTTCCACTTCGTGGGCGGCGAACCGGCCTCGGTGCTGGAGCGGGCCCGGGAGGCGGCGCGGGGCAAGGACGTGCGGCTGGGCGGCGGGGTGACCACCGTCCGGGAGTTCCTGGACGCCGGCCTCGTCGACACCCTGCACGTGGCGGTCTCACCGGTGAAGCTCGGCTCCGGGCCGCGGCTGTGGGACTCGCCCGACGACCTGCTCGACCGGTTCCATCTGGACGTCGTGCCCAGCCCGAGCGGCGTCACGCACCACCTGTTCTGGCGCAGGTAGCCCGGACGGCCCGCGCGGCCGGACGGTCCGGGACCGGCCGCGCGGGTGCCGTACCGCCCGGCCCCGGCCACGGCCCCGCTCCCCCGCTCCCGGGCGGTCCCTGGGCCGGGGTCAGTCGTCGAGGTTGCGCATCCACCGGTCGACGTAGGCGCGGTGCTCGGGCACGAGCGCTCCGGCGGGGAACATCAGCGAGGTGACGTTGGCGCCGACGGCCATGCCGATGATCTCGCCCGCGAGCATGTGCACGGCGGGCGCGTCGGGTGCCTCGCCCCGGCCGCGCGCCTCGGCGATCCGCGCGGCGAGCCTGCGGCGCCACTCCATGAGGTGTTCGCGGTAGAGCGTGGCGAGGTCCTCGTTGTCCAGCGAGTGCTCCCACAGCGCGAGCAGCACCCGGGCGGAGTCGATGCGGTACTGGTCAAGCGGCAGGGTGGCCTCCAGGTCGCGCCGCAGCGCCTCCCTGGGGTCGGACGCCGGTTCGCTCGCGACCATCCGCTCGTTCATCTCCGCGAGCACGCTCTCGAAGGTGGCGGCGACGATGCTGTCCTTGCTGGGGAAGTAGCGCTTGAGCGCGCCGTTGGCGAAACCCGCCTCGGCGACGATGCTCCTCATCGTCGCGGCCTCGAACCCGCCCTGGATGATGAGCTTCTTCGCGACCGCGACGATTTCCCGGCGTCGCTGATCGTGGTCGATAATCTTCGGCATAGTTGTCCCTACGGTACTGGCGATCGGCTCGCCGTACGTAGTACCGGCACAACGAAGATCGGCGTCCGGGCCTCCGGGCCGCCGTGGCACGACACCGGCACCGGGCGTGGGCGGCCCGGTGCCGGTGTCAGGGTGTGCTCGTCGGGGTGGGGTCAGCGGACGGTCACCTGGAAGACCGGGGAGGCCGTCGTGCCGCTGACGATGCGGAGGTCGTTCCTGCCCTTCAGGCCGAGCTTGACGCCGAGCGAGTAGGAACCGGTCCGCGAGGTGTTCATGGACGCGGGCAGGCTGACCCACGTGCCGTGCTGCTTCTGCTGGAGGGTCACCTTGCTGCCCGCCTTGAGCCCGGTGGTCCGGCCCGTGACCCGGAACAGCTCCCAGGCGCGGACGGAGGTCGCCGACGGCGTGGCCGTGATGCCCGCCTTGGCGGCCACGGACTTCTGTGCGACGACTCCGGAGGCCGCGACGGGAGCCGCGGTGGCTGCCGTCGCGGTGCCCGCGAGGGCGAGGGAGGCCGCGCCGAGAACACCGACGACGGCCGTGCGCAGGGAGCGCCGCTTCGAGACCATCACAGATCTGCCCCTTTTCTGATCAGAACCGCGTTTCGCGCCGACCGTCACGATCGTGCCGATCGGCGCACTCATCAGTTACGACGACGCCCCGGGCGCGGGCGTTCATCGGCGCTTTGTCCTGGTCTTGTAACAGCGTGTGCGACAGCGACAGCGACAGCGACAGCCGCGGCGGGCGCGGCTCCGGCTCTACCGCTCGGGGCCCCGCTCCGCGGCCGGGACACGGCCGGTGTCCCAGTCCAGGCGCAGCACGGCGAGGTCGTCGGTGTGCCGGTCGGCGTTGAGCGTGCGGGTGCGGGCGATCAGCCGGTCGAGGTGGGTGCCGGGGTCGGGATCGTCGATGGTGTCGATGATGCGCAGCAGGCCCTCCACCCCGAGCCGGGCCTCGGTGCTGTCCGCGAACCCCTCGATCAGGCCGTCGGTGTAGACGATGAGCCCGCCGCGGGGCGGGAGTTCGAGGGTGGTGGGGGTCCACTTGCCCAGTCCGGGGGCGATCCCGAGGGCGATGCCGTGCGCGGCGGTGACCTGGCGGGTGCCGTCCGGGGTGACGAGCAACGGTTCGTGGTGGCCGGCCAGGTGCAGGGTGAGGGTGGCCGCGTCCGGGTCGAGGGTGATGAGGGTGCAGGTGGCGAACAGGTCGCTGCCGGTGCGCTCGGCGATGTGGATCTGTTCCAGCAGGGTGAGCAGGTGCTGGTCCCGGTGGCCGCCGAGGGTCAGGGCGCGCCAGGCTATGCGCAGGCAGACCCCGAGGGCGGCCGCGTCGGGGCCGTGCCCGCTGACGTCGCCGATGACGGCGTGGACCTGTCCGTCGCCGGTCTGGACGACGTCGAGGAAGTCGCCGCCGAGCAGGGCCTGCGCCCGGCCCGGGTAGTAGCGGCTGGAGGTGGTGACGACGGTGGAGGACAGCAGCGGTTCGGGCAGCAGCCCGCGTTCCAGGCGGGCGTTCTCCTCGGCGCGCAGGCGTCCGATCTGGAGGGCGGCGTTGGCGCGTTCGGCCTGCTTACGCTGGATGGCGTAGCGGACGGCGCGCTGCATCAGGTCGGGTTCGACCTTGCCCTTGACCAGGTAGTCCTGGGCGCCCGCGGCCAACGCGTCGACGCCGGCGCGGGGTTCGTCGAGTCCGGTCAGGACGATGATGGCGGCCTGGGTGTCCGGCTCGATCGCCTGGACCGTCTCCATCCCTGACGCGTCGGGCAGATGGAGGTCGAGCAGGACGCAGTCGACGGGGTGCGCGGCGAGCGCGCCGCGCGCCTCGGCGGCCGTGCGGCAGCGGGTGAGGGTGTGCGGCAGGTCGGTGTCGTAGAGGAGTTCCTCGACCAGGAGCGCGTCCCCGTCGTCGTCCTCCACCAGCAGGATGCGGAACCGGTCCACGCGGCCGGCGGCTCGGTCGGTCACGGCGGGATCGGTCACGGCTGGGGCGTTCCCTCCGGGGACTCCGGGCGGCCCGGGGACGGAACGGTGGGCGGGGGCTCCGGTCTCTGCTCGGACGCCGTGTCCGCGGCGGCGACGGGGAGGGTGAAGATCACGCGGGTGCCCAGTTTGTAGTCGGGGTCGATCCGGATCCTTCCGCCGTGGAACTCCACGACCTTCTTGCACATGGCCAGTCCGATGCCGGTGCCCGGGTAGGCGTCCTTGGTGTGCAGCCGCTGGAAGATGACGAAGACCTTCTCGCGGAACTCCGGGGCGATGCCGATGCCGTTGTCGCTGACGGCGAACTCCCAGGTGCCGTCGTCCTCGGAGGCGCTGACGTGGACGTGCGGCGGGTGGTCGGGGCTGCGGAACTTGATGGCGTTGGACAGCAGGTTCTGCCAGAGGGTGCCCAGCTGGGTGGCGTCCCCGACGACGGTGGGCAGCGGGTCGTGGGTGATCTCGGCGCCGGTCTCCTCGACGGCCACGCCGAGGTCGTCGAGGGTGCGGCCGAAGACCGACTCCAGGTCGACGGAGCGGTGGTCGTTGTGCACCCGGCCGACCCGGGAGAAGGCCAGCAGGTCGTTGATGAGGGTCTGCATACGGTTGGCGCCGTCGACGGCGAACGAGATGTACTGGTCGGCCCTGTCGTCCAGTTGGCCGCCGTAGCGCCGTTGCAGCAGCTGTGTGAAGCTCGACACCTTGCGCAGCGGTTCCTGGAGGTCGTGCGAGGCGACGTAGGCGAACTGCTCCAGTTCCGTGTTGGAGCGGCGCAGGTCCTCCGCCTGTTCGTCCAGCAGGGTGCGGGACTCCTCGCTGAACTGGAGCTCCTTCACCAGGCGCAGCCGCATGGACTCCACGTCCTCGGCCAGCCGGCGCAGGTCGGCGGGTCCGGTGCCGGTCAGGGCGTGGTCGAAGCGGCCGCCGGCGACGCGCCGGGCGTCCGCGCTCAGCCGGCTGAGCGGAGCGGTGATGCCGCGGCGCAGTCCCTCGGAGACCAGCGCGGCCACCAGCACGATGACGACGGCGATGCCCGCGAACGTCCAGTTGCGCAGGGTCACCGCCTGCCTCAGGTCGTGGACGCCCGCGGCGTTCTCGCCCTGGAGGTGGGACTGCTGGCGGGACATCGCGGAGCGCAGCGCGTCGAAGGCGCCCTTGCCGTCCCTCGCCCGCTGGGCGGCGAGCCGCACGGCCTCCTCGGCGGAGGCGGCGGCGACGGGACGGGCCACGCGCCGCTGCCAGTCCTCGGCCAGCCGCTCGACCTCGGCCAGATCGGCACCGGCGCGGTCGTCGTCCGCGACCAGGGTGCGCAGCCGCCCGAGCGCGGCCTGTTCGTCACGCACGCCCTGGGCGTAGGGCTGGAGGAAGTCGGTGCGGCCCGACAGTCCGTAGCCCCGGATCCCGGTCTCCTGGTTGACCAGGCCCTGTTCCACCCGCAGGGCCTGGACCAGCGCGGGCGAGCGCCGGTCGACCAGGTCGGCGGTGAGCTGTGAGGTGCGCCACGTGGCCCAGCCGCCCAGCGATCCGAGGACCGCGAGGACGGCCAGGGTGGTGAGGACCCCCGTGCGCAGCCAGCGGCGGGTGGTCCAGCCGGAGAAGGCACCCGCGGTGTCCGACGGCTTGCTCTGCATCCCGGCTCGTGTCTCTCCCTCAGCGGTTGCGGCCGCGGTCAGGCGCGGGCCAAGCACACTGTACCCACCGTCCGCCAACACATGTTGTCCACGGCGAGATCGACGCCTTAGCCTGGCCGGTGCCCGGTCCGGTTCGGTCCGCGACCGGGCGGAACAGCTACGACGCATCTCTCACCCGCCGCCCACCCCCCGGAGCCCGTGACTCATGGCCGCCGCCACCATCCGCCCCCACGACGTGCTGCTGGTCGAGGACGACATCGCCGACGCGATGCTCATCCAGGACGCCCTCGCCGAGCGGGGCACCCGCAACCTCACCCAGGTCTCCGACGGGATCGCGGCCCTGGACTACCTGCGCGACACGGCCAACGAGCGGCCCGATCTGATCGTGCTCGATCTCAACATGCCGCGCATGAACGGCCGGGAGTTCCTGGCCGTCGTCAAGGAGGACCCCGATCTGCGGACCATCCCGGTCGTCGTCCTCACCACGTCGGCCGCGCCCGACGACGTCACCGGCGCCTACCACCATCACGCCAACGCCTATGTCACCAAGCCGGTGAACCTGGAGGAGTTCGAGGCGGCGGTCCGCAGCATCGACTCCTTCTATCTGGACATCGCGGTCAAGCCTCCGAAGGAGTAGTGAGGACGGGCGGCCGCCGGCCGCCCTCCGACGTGCGCGTTACCCCATTCGGCCGCAGACTGGAGGTGCCTTGCCGCGTGCCGCCGGCCGGGCCGGGTGAAGGGTCCGCTGGTGCTCCCCCCGGGAGGCTCCATGGTTCTGGTAGCGCTGTGCACGCCGATCGCGATGTTGCTGCTCCTGCTGGGGATGGACGCTTTCGAGGAGCTGCTGTCCAAGTGGCCGACCGAGTCCGACGACGAGCCCCCGGCGCCCTGACCGACCGCCTCCCGGCCGGTCCGCCGCCGCGCCCCGGCGCGGCGGCTCCGCCTTGCGGTCCCGTCCTCGCAGCTCCGCCTTGCGGTCCCCGTCCTCGCGTGCCTTCGGCGCGGGAGGGCGGGGTCAGGCCCGCGGCGGGTTGCGGCGCGGGGTGAGGGTGGCGTGGGGCAGGGCCGGGGCGGGCAGGCGCGCTCCGGGACAGCCCTCGACGGCGCCGAACCGGTCGGACGCCTCCTCCCACTCCTGCCGGGCCCGGACGATGTCCGCGTGGCTGCGCCCGACGAAGTTCCACCACATAGCGAACTGCATCAGCATTTCCGCACGTCAACGGCGTGTTTGGTGCCTGAAGGTCAGCAAACTGTCAGCATCAGTCACGGGAGTCGGTCGGCCGTGGGGCAAGCTGCGTTGGTTCGTGGGATGGGGTCGTTTCTCAAGGAGTGTGAGCATGCGCGGTCGCGGTGGTCGAAGTGTCCGCACGCTTACAAGATCCGTTACCGGTCGGCGGCCGAGCGTCAGGTGGAGGAATCCGGGTTCGCGACCCACGAGAAGGCCGTCGGGCGTTTGACCGAGGTCTACAACGCCAGGAAGCAGGTCGGGCCGCGGAGCAGGACGAAGGCGGAGCGGGTCTCGGGCTCCCTGCTGGAGCACCACATGCTGCCGCTGCTGGGCAGCCGGCGGATGGACACCTTCGACCACGAGGTCGTCGAGGGCTTCGTCCGGGCGATGGAACGCGGTGGTGTCGGCCTGGCCACCCAGGCCAATGCCTTCGACAAGCTCAAGGCGACCCTCCTGGACGCCCATCGTCTGGGCCTGTGCGAGGAGCACCCCCCTGACGGGGGTGAAACCGCCCCAGTACGACCCGAAGCGTGCGGTCATCCCCTCACCTGAGCAACTGCGGCAGATACGCACCGCCGGTGACGATCGTTTCCTGCTGATCGCTGATCGCTGATCTGATGAGCGGCTACGGCATGCGCAACGGCGAGGCCGCCGCCGTCAACCTGCGCGGCATCGTCGCTGACGACGTCTATCGAGTCACCGAGCAGGTCAACCAGACCACCGGCCATTACGGCCGCCTCAAACACCGCAAGAACGGTGAATACCGCGACGTGTCCCTGCCCGCCCGCGTCAAGGACACGATCGAGTGGTATGCCGACAAGCACGGCACCGTCGACGGCTACCTGTTGCGCCACCCCAGGATCCGTCCCGGCCGTTCCCGCACTACTACCTCGGCAACCAATGGCAGCGG